>JBFEIF010000007.1:0-38143 GCA_041553795.1 Sulfurimonadaceae bacterium | reverse complement strand
CGCGACCCCCTGCGTGACAGGCAGGTATTCTAACCAACTGAACTACCACCGCATGTGCTAGAAGAAAGTAAACTTTCCGTTGTATTGACATTGTTTAAAAATGGTGGGCATTACAAGACTCGAACTTGTGACATCTACCTTGTAAGGGTAGCGCTCTACCAACTGAGCTAAACGCCCATTTTTAAAATTAACACCTAAATGGCGACCCCTAAAGGATTTGAACCTCTGTTACTACCATGAAGTGATAGTGTCCTTGGCCACTAGACGAAAGGGTCAAGTAAAACAAACAATTTTGTCTCAAGGTTATCATGGTGTCCCGTGATGGACTCGAACCATCGGCATCCTCATTAAAAGTGAGATGCTCTACCAACTGAGCTAACGAGACATTTCCAAATAAGCTCTATCGCTTATGAGGCCGAAATTATAGGAAAAAGAAGACCCTTTGTCAAGACTTTTTTCAAGGAATTTTAAAAATATTTTTTAATTGTCGGTTATAACGTTGATTCCAGAGAAAAGGTGACTTTCTTTCAGCTGAAAAATAGCTCTTTGTCTATAGTGATCAGCATCTTGATAGCATAAAGGGCACTCTGCTCCTGGATATAGTTTCGATCGCCTTTAAAGATGAGTGTCTGTGTCTGGCTTTTTATTTTGGAACAGACACAGATGCAAACGCTTCCAACCGGTTTGTCTTGAGTTCCGCCGTCCGGACCGGCTATTCCGCTGACACCTATCGCATAATCTGCATCACTCACATTAAGTGCGCCTTCACACATCTCCTTCACTACTTCTTCACTGACGGCTCCATTCTTTTCAAGAGTAAGGGTGTCGACAGCAAGCCAGTTTGACTTAAGTCTGTTTGAATAGGTCACCAAAGAACCGTCGAATATAGTTGAAGAACCGCTCTCTTTGGTGATGAATGAAGCGATAAGCCCTCCGGTGCAGCTCTCGGCAATAGTGATCTTCTTACCGGCATGTGAGAGCTTTTCGATGAGATAGGCAGCTACGTTGGATGCCGGGATAAGTTTGGTGTTTAGCAGGGCTTTGGCTGAAGAGATAAATTGCGCGATATGCCCATACTTTTTACTTTCAATATTAAGCAAGACCCACTCCTGCACAAGGATTGAGAAATGAAGCTTGACTTCATAGGTTTGGGCAAGCGGCGTCAAAAGAGCCTGGGCAGTCTCTATGTCAATGTCAAAAAGCTGGATATGTGCAAAACGGAGTTCGTTATTGATAAGTATCTGGGGAAGAAGCTGGTTCTCCTGTGCCATGATCACATTGATCTGGCCTTTTTGATATTGCAAAAGATAGGTATTGTCTTCAAAGACAGAAGTAGATGAAGGAATAAGCATGTTCTCTTTAAGTATCTGGTTGTCCGAAGTGATGGTACACAGGAGTTTCCCTACAACACTGGCTGCAGGTTTGGTCGCGATCACCAGCAGCTGAGTCTCTTTGTTCAGTATCTTTTCCAGATATAAAAAAAGGGCATTGTCATTCTCGGGATAGAAGCGGTAGGTGTCGATCTCACCGATTTTCTTGTATATCTCACGTTTGATGTAATCTTGAAAAGGCTGGTTTGTTTGGAACATACGGCCGACAAATAAAACAATTTTTTCCACGTTTTTCCTTCTTGTTCTTGAGGAAAAGTATAACATACTTCAAAAACAGAATGAAAACAGGCTTCTAAGAAGCCTGTACGGCAGAGATACTCAAAACATCAGCCTTTTTTAATTGCACTATAGATATAATGCAAAAATTTTTAATATATAAATATACTCAGGATATTTGATGAACTATAAAGACACCCTTCTTCTGCCAAACACAGCTTTCCCGATGAGGGGAAACTTACTGAATAATGAAGCGCCGCGTTATGCCTCTTGGTTTGAAAAAGATGTTTATGCAAAGATGAAGAAAAACCGTGAAGGTGCCGAAAGTTTTACCCTTCATGACGGACCTCCTTATGCTAACGGCCATACGCACATCGGTCATGCTCTCAATAAGATCCTCAAAGATATTATCGTCAAGCAGAACTACTTTAACGGCAAGTCTGTCCGTTTTACTCCGGGGTGGGACTGTCATGGTCTTCCGATCGAGCAGCAGGTCGAGAAAAAACTTGGTGGAAAAGCCAAGAAAGAGCTTCTTGAGACTTCAGAAGTCCGCCGCTTGTGCCGTGAACATGCTTCAAAGTTTGTCGATATCCAAAGAGACGAGTTTAAAGAGCTGGGGATCATCGCAGACTGGGATAAACCCTATGTGACGATGGACTATAAGTTCGAAGCCAATATCTACCGTACGCTTTGTGCTGTGGCAAAAAAAGGTCTTTTGACAGAACGTTCCAAACCGGTATTCTGGTCATGGGCAGAGCGTACTGCGCTGGCAGAAGCCGAGGTCGAGTATGAGGACAAAGAGGACTTCTCTATCTTTGTCGCCTTTGAGCTTTCCAACGAAGCGAAGATTCGCACCTCTATCGAAGGCAATGCAGCGCTTGTCATCTGGACGACAACACCGTGGACCCTTCCTGCAAATACGGGTATCTCTTTAAATCCTGAAGAAAAATATGTCCGTACTTCCGACGGCTATATCGTTGCGCAGAAGCTTTATGCACAGATGATCGAACAAGAAGTCGTCAAAGGCGAAGTCGTTCAGACGTTTGATGCAACGGTCTTTGAAAACCTTCATGCTATCAACCCTCTTAACGGCAGGACATCACACATCGTTCTGGGCGAGCATGTTATGATGGAAAACGGTACAGGATGTGTTCATACAGCTCCGGGACACGGTGAAGACGATTACCGCATCGGGTTGAAGTATAACCTCGAAGTTGTCATGCCTGTTGATGAGACAGGATGCTATGATCAGACAGTGGTGCGTGAGAAGCTTCTACCAAACCCTGAAGAGTTTGTCGGAAAGCATATCTTCAAGTGTAACGAGACGATCAATGAGCTCTTGGGTGACAAGCTTCTTAAGGTATCAAAGTTCATGCACTCCTATCCGCATTGCTGGCGTTCGCATACACCGCTGATCTTCCGTGCAACGAAGCAGTGGTTTATCTCGGTGGATGATAAACCGGAGGGTGAGGAAAAGACGCTTAGAGAGATAGCGCAAGATGAAGTGGCAAAGACTGCTTTCTTCCCGGAGACAGGACGAAAACGTCTGACGTCAATGGTTCAGAACCGTCCGGACTGGTGTATCTCACGTCAGCGTGACTGGGGTGTTCCGATCGCATTCTTCCGTGTCAAAGCAACGGGAGAAGTGCTTCTGGATGAGAAGGTCCTGAACTTTACAGCGATGATATTCGAGATGCAGGGAAGCGATGCCTGGTACTCTATGCCGATCGAGCAGCTGATGTATCCGGGCAGCGGCTACAAGGCTGAAGAACTGGAGAAAGTCACGGACATCCTTGATGTCTGGTTCGATTCAGGTTCGACATGGAACTCTGTTCTCAAGTCACGCAATTATGATGCCGGTAAATATCAGGCAGATCTTTACCTTGAAGGTTCTGATCAGCATAGAGGATGGTTCCAATCATCTCTTTTCCTCTCTGCGGCAGTTGAACATAAGGCACCGTATAAGGCACTTTTGACGCATGGATTTACTGTAGACGGCAAGGGTGAGAAAATGTCAAAGTCCAAGGGCAATGTCATCGCACCGGAAAAAGTGATCAAGGAATACGGCTCAGAGATCTTGCGTCTGTGGGTTGCCTTGTCAGATTATCAGACTGATCTCAAGATCTCTGATGATATCTTGAAGCAGACTGCGGAACAGTATAGAAAGATCCGTAATACTTTTAGATTCTTGATGGCTAATGTTGATGATCTTGAGACTGTCTTAAGCTATGGGGAACTGGGTGAACTTGACAAGTGGATCGTATCCAAGGCAAGTATTGTCTTTGATGATGCGCATCAGCTCTTTGCTGCTTATAATTATGTCCAGGGGATGAGTCTTATTACCAATTTTATCGTGAATGATCTTTCCGGTATCTACCTGGCAGTGACCAAAGACAGTCTCTATTGTGACGGCAAAGACTCTTTGACACGTCGTGGTTCTCAATCGGCAATGGCAATAATCCTAAAACCTTTGCTGCTACTATTGGCTCCGATACTGACATATACGGCAGATGAGATACTTGATACACTTCCTCCTGTTCTTAAAGGGGATGCGGAAGATATCTTTGATATGGTCTATGAACCGATCGATGCGCCGGTATCTTTATTTGACGAGAGCTATATGACAGCAGCCAGAGACCAGTTCTCCGTTATCGTCGATGCATTGAAAAAGGCCAAGACGATCAAAGATACTCTTGAACTGGTCATCTATGCCCAAAGCGAGAAGATCAAAGCGCTTAAAGGGGTAGATGCTGAAGACTGGTTCCAGGTCTCTAAAGTCATCTTTCATGATGAAGCAAATGAACTAGGGACATTCGAAGTGGAGGGTGATACCTTTAAAATACTTAAAGCAGAGAAGGCTAAATGTCCTCGTTGCTGGAAGTTCAGAGCAAAATCGGAAGATTGCCTGTGCGAAAGATGTACTGAGGTCATGGGCTGATGCCAAGTCTGAGTGAAGCCGTGCCGTTTTGGTTTGTCCTTGCAACGGTCGGGGCGATATTTGTACTTATATTTATAGCGGTTTTTATAATAAAATCTAAAAAGGAAAAGATGTGATAACACTCAAAGAAGCCCTGACGCTTTCACCTGAAAAGATCAAAGCATTTAGGGAAGAACTAAAAGTGCAGATCGAAGCGAAAAAAGAGCTGAACGCTTATGTGGGTATGGAAGAATCGGGAGATGGCATCCCGCTTCTTATCAAAGATAATATCCAGGTCAAAGAGTGGTCTGTTACCGGCGGTTCAAAGATCTTGCAGGGGTATATCGCACCTTATGATGCGACAGTTATCACTAAGCTTCGTTCACATGGACTAGCCCCTTTCGGACGTGCAAATATGGATGAGTTTGCAATGGGTTCGACGACGGAGAGTTCTTATTACGGCAAGACCTTAAACCCGATAAACACAGATTGTGTCCCTGGCGGAAGTTCAGGCGGATCAGCGGCTGCCGTTGCCGGAGGTATCGCTATAGCAGCTCTTGGCTCAGACACAGGCGGTTCAATTCGCCAGCCGGCCGCTTTTTGCGGTATCGTTGGGATGAAACCGACATATGGCCGGGTCTCTCGCTATGGTCTGGGTGCCTATGCTTCTTCTTTGGATCAGATCGGGCCATTGACCCAAAACGTCGAGGATGCGGCTATCTTGTATGATATGATCAGCGGATATGACCCGAAAGATTCGACATCGGCAGATATAGAATATGTTCCGGTCAGTGAAAACCTGAACCCTGGTCGCAAGCTGCGCATCGCAGTACTGCCTCACTTTGTAAATGATGCAAGCGAAGCGATCAAGAAAGCTTATAATGAGACGATCGAAGTGCTTAGAGCACAAGGGCATGAGATAATCGAGGCTGAACTCCTTGATGCAAAATATGATATCTCAGCTTATTATGTGACAGCAACAGCAGAGGCTTCAACAAACCTGGCGCGTTATGACGGTATCCGTTACGGAACGCGCGAACAAGGCGACAACCTTCAGGAGACGTATATAAAAAGCCGCTCAGAAGGATTTGGCGAAGAAGTCAAGCGTCGTATACTCCTTGGGAACTTTGTTCTTTCAAGCGGTTATTATGATGCTTATTATGTTAAAGCGCAAAAGGTCCGCCGTCTTATCAAACAGGATTTTGAACGTGTCTTCGAAAGCGCAGACCTGATCCTCTCTCCGGTCGCACCGGATACGGCCTACAAATCAGGAGAGCTGGAAGATCCGATGCAGATGTATCTTTCAGATATGTATACGATATCTGTCAATCTTGCCGGGCTTCCTGCTCTCTCTTTGCCGGTTGCCATAGCGGATAACGGTATGCCTGTCGGCCTGCAGCTTATAGCAAAAGCATTTGATGAACAAACACTATTTGACGGGGCACTTGGCCTTGAAAACGCATTGAAAGGAAACTAAATGAATATTAAAAAACGCGCACTTACATTTGAAGATGTATTATTGGTACCTCAGTACTCAGAGGTCTTGCCTAAAGAGGTCTTAATTGCCACAAAACTGACTAAAAACATCAGTCTTAACATCCCTATGGTCTCAGCAGCGATGGATACGGTTACTGAACACCGTGCGGCAATCGCAATGGCACATCTTGGCGGTATCGGTATCATCCATAAGAACATGGATGTCGAAGCTCAGGTCGCTGAAGTCAAGCGTGTCAAAAAGAGTGAGAACGGCCTGATCACTGACCCTGTCTATGTCCATCCTGAGATGACATTGGCAGAGGCGCGCCGTGTGATGGGTGCTGCCGGTATCACAGGTGTCCCTGTTGTCGATGCGCATGACAAACTTCTGGGTATTATGACTAACCGTGATATCCGTTTTCAAAAAGACGAAAACATCAAGGTAGAAGAGTTGATGACACCGATGCCATTGATGACGATAGGATATGGTTCAAGCCTTGAAGATGCCAAAGATATCATGCATCTTAACAAGATAGAGAAGCTTCCGGTAATTGATGAGCATGGAAACCTGAAAGGTCTTTTTACTATAAAAGATGTCAAGAAAAACGTTGCCTATCCAAATGCAAACAAAGATGAGTTCGGTCGTCTGCGTGTGGGAGCAGCTATCGGTGTTGGTCAGATGGACAGAGCAAGAGCACTTGTCGATGCGGGTGTTGATGTCTTGGTTCTGGATTCAGCGCATGGACATTCAAAAGGTATTTTGGATACGGTCAAAGCGATCAAAGCAGAGATGGCTATCGATATCATTGCAGGAAATGTTGCGACTGCCGCGGCGACAAAGGCCTTGATCGATGCCGGCGCTGACGGTGTCAAAGTCGGTATCGGACCTGGTTCTATCTGTACGACACGTATTGTAGCCGGTGTGGGTGTACCTCAGATCTCTGCCATCGACGAGTGTGCTGCCGAGGGTGCGAAATATGGTGTTCCTATCATCGCAGACGGCGGTATCAAATATTCAGGTGATATGGCAAAAGCCTTGGCTGTCGGCGCTTCGGCGATCATGGCAGGATCTTTGCTTGCCGGTACTGAAGAGTCTCCGGGCGAGACGACGATCTATCAGGGCCGTAAATATAAATCATACCGCGGTATGGGTTCAATCGGTGCTATGCAAAAAGGAAGTACAGACCGTTATTTCCAAGAGGGTACAGCGGCTGATAAACTTGTTCCTGAAGGTATTGAGGGACGCGTTGCCTATAGCGGTACGATTGCTGACGTTGTCCATCAGATGATAGGCGGTCTTCGTGCTTCAATGGGTTACTGCGGTTCGAAAGATATCCCGACATTCTGGGAAAAAGCAGAGTTTGTCGAGATCACATCGGCAGGTCTTAAAGAGTCGCATGTGCATGATGTTATGATCACGCATGAGGCTCCAAATTATCACGTTTAGGCAAGGCCTGAACAACCAGAAATAGAGACTAGCAAAGCGTAAAAACTTTTAACTTACTTTATTTCATCATGGAAAACAGTTAGATGGAAAACAAGGTTTTTTACATGTTTATCACAAGTGTGATAAGAGATCCAAAACTCAATAGTATGGATGTCAAGTAAAAAATCCGGCTAAACAATAATACGGAAAACAAAGGATGAATACAATGAAACAACAAACTGCTGCCCTACACGCGGGTTATGAAAAAGACTCTCAAAGCACAATGGCTGTGCCGATCTATCAAACAACTGCTTATGAATTCAGAGATGTTGAGCATGCCGCAAACCTTTTTGCACTCAAAGAACTGGGGAATATCTATACCCGTCTGATGAACCCGACTACTGATGTGTTTGAAAAACGTTTCGCAGAACTTGAAGGCGGAGAGGCCGCTGTTGCGGCGGCAAGCGGGATGTCAGCTATTTTCTTTGCTATTGCCAACTGTGCAGAAGCAGGTGACAACATCATCTGCGCTTCCCAGCTTTATGGCGGGACCTTGACTCAGACTCAGCATACTTTGAAGCGTTTTGGGATCGAAGCACGTTTTTTTGATGTTCATAATCCTTCCGAAATCGAAGCTTTGGTTGATGATAAGACAAAATGTATCTTTTTTGAGTCTTTGACCAATCCTAGTATCGATGTTGCAGATATCTCTGCCATCACCGCTATTGCTAAGAAGCACAGGATAGTCTCTATTGTAGATAACACTGTTGCTACGCCTATTCTTTGCAGACCGTTTGAATATGGTGTTGATATATCTGTTCACTCTGCGAGCAAGTACACGACAGGCCAGGGCTTGGCAATCGGCGGTATCCTGGTAGAGAGAAAGGGCCTTTTAGAACTTTTAAAAGACAACCCTCGTTATCCTCAGTTTAATGAGCCGGACGAATCTTATCACGGTCTTGTGTATGTTGATGTACCTCTTCCTATCTTTACGCTTCGTGTCAGAATAGGTCTTGTACGTGATCTTGGTGCCGTGGTCTCGCCTTTTAACTCATGGTTGTTTATTCAGGGAATGGAACATTTAAGCCTTCGTATGAGAGAACACTCTGCAAATGCCCTCGCTCTTGCAGAGTTCTTGGAGGCTCACCCTAAGGTAAGCAAGGTAAATTATCCGGGACTTAAGTCAAACAGTAACTATGCAAATGCCCGTAAGTACTTTAAAGACGGAATGTGTTCAGGTCTGCTGAGTTTTGAAGTGGCTGATATGGAAACAGCAGAGAAAATAGTCAATGCGACAGAACTCTATTCATTAGTCGTAAATATCGGGGATTCGAAGTCGATTATCACGCATCCTGCCTCCACGACACACCAGCAGCTCTCTGCAGAAGAGTTGGAGAAGTGCGGCGTTCCTGCCGGTCTTATCCGTATCAGTGCCGGTTTGGAAGACAAAGAAGACCTAATAGCAGATATTAAGCAGGCACTAGAAAGAGCGTAATTGAAAATAGAGACACACACAGCACACTTTACGAATCCTCTCTATCTTGAGAGTGGACGTATCTTAGAGCCTTATGATATTACCTATGAGACTTATGGTGAGTTAAATGAAGATAAGAGCAATGCGATCTGGATAACGCACGCATTGACAGGCAGTCATCATGCAGCGGGTGTCTATCCAAATGAGAACAAACCCGGCTGGTGGGACAATCTTATCGGGCCGGGAAAGACCGTCGATACGGATAAGTATTTTGTGATCTGCAGCAATGTCATCGGTTCATGCTTTGGTTCGACAGGCCCCATATCTGATGATTATACTACGCATGCGCCTTATCGCTATAAGTTCCCGGTCGTCACGATCAAAGATATGGTCAAAGCCCAGAGAATATTGCTGGATTCACTGGGTATCTATAAACTCGAAGCTATCATAGGCGGTTCTATGGGCGGAATGCAGGCACTTCAGGCCGCTGTCGACTTTCCAAATCTGGCAAACAAAGTCATCGCCTTGGCAACAACCCATGCTACGCGTCCCTGGGCAATAGCTTTCAACAAGATAGCTCAGGAAGCTGTATTGGAAGACCCGGCCTTTAAAAAAGGCTATTATGATCCTGCCGACATCAAGGTGTCGGGCCTTGTCGGCCTGGCAGTTGGCCGGATGGCCGGACATATCAGCTTTCTTTCTCCTGATTCTATGGATGAGAAGTTTGGGCGTGAGTATAAACGTACCGACGGTCTGTATGAGCTCTTCGGGAAGTTTCAGGTCGAGTCTTATCTGGAATACAACGGGTATAATTTTACGAAATGGTTTGACCCGCTTTCGTATCTGTATATAACCAAGGCGATAAATATATTTGATCTTAGCCGCGGATTTGATTCCTTGGAAGATGCCTTGCAAAAGGTAAAGGCAAAACTTTATCTGATAAGCTTTGAATCGGATATGCTGTTTCAGCCGAAAGAATCCAAAGAGATCTATGATATTATGCAGAAGATCCATCCCAAAGAGCAGTCTTCTTACCTTAATGTCGAAAGCTCTTACGGCCATGACGCTTTTTTAGTCGAAGTAGACAAATTTGAAGATTATATCAAGGAGGCTTTAGCCACATGAGTGAAGAGAAGAACAATCTAACCGATTTTGAGCAAAAACTCGAGAGTGCCAAAGCTGTACTTGAA
The DNA here is from genome assembly GCA_041553795.1 of Sulfurimonadaceae bacterium. GTDB lineage: Bacteria > Campylobacterota > Campylobacteria > Campylobacterales > Sulfurimonadaceae. The sequence continues at coordinate 28,053 of JBFEIF010000007.1, read as the reverse complement.
AAACTGATGGATCCGGAACTGACCTTGGACCAGAGTGTAAAGTCCTATAAAGAGGGCATGAAAACTTTACAAGAGGCTCAAAAGATATTAGAAGAAGCGACCCTGGAATTTGAGAAGATACAGGGCAAGGAGTCTTGATGAGAGCAGCGATTTTACAGATACCTTCTGTCGGCATGTCGACGTCGAAGTTTGATTACTATCTTCGTATAGCAAAGAGTAAAGGCTGTAGGGTCGTTGTCTTGGGAGAATACCTTTTAAACCGTTTTTTTAAAGAACTCGAGAAGACCCCCATCGATATGATTAAAGAACAAAGCGATCATCATATCAAGACACTCAAAGCACTGGCAAAAGAGTATGATATCAATATTATCGCTCCGCTTGTTATAGTGAAAAAGAAAGAGCCTTACAAGACGATAGTGAGGTTTTCTCCTGCATCAACGACGTATTATCACCAGCAGATACTCATCAACTACAAGCATTGGGATGAAGAGAAGTTCTTTGCCAATACCGTCGAACCTTTGAAACCACCTCTAATCTTTAGTGTTGACGGATTCAAGTTTGCGGTCATGGCCGGCTTTGAATTGCACTTTGATGCTTTTTGGCAGGAGGTCATGGCTAAGAATGTGGATGCTGTCTTGCTACCGACCGTCTCGACCTTTGAGTCCCATGAACGCTGGCGCGAACTCATCAAGATGCGCGCTTTTACGAATTCCTGCTATGTTATCCGGGCTAATCGTATCGGTGAGTATGCTGAAGAAAACTGGAACTGGAACTTTTACGGGGACTCGCTTGTCGTCAGTCCTGAAGGCGATATTGAAAACCATCTTGGCAATCAGGAAGAACTCCTTATGATAGACCTAGACAAAAGAGCGGTGAAGGCTGCACGAAAGAGCTGGGGATTCAAAGAGGCATTGCAAAAACACCAATGAGACAATATTTTGGCAGGATCTTTTTTCTCTTAGCGCTGTTTTTTTTACCGCTTCATGCCAATTTTATTATAGAAAGCCAAAATCAGAACATCGAACTTCTGGGCGTCCCTTTTTATGAGGATAAGAGCAATACGCTTGGTCTGAAAGAGGTACAGCTTAAAGAGTTTCGTGTCATTGAAGACTCGATAGCAAGTTTCGGTTTCACCAAATCGGCCTACTGGTTCAAGATCCCCATCACGCCTAAAGAAGATGCTGTGCAGCACAAATGGTGGCTGGATGTGGCCTATCCGCTTTTAGACAAACTTGATCTGTATATTTGTGATAAGGATAATACGCTTATTGCCCTGAAACAGAGCGGAAAAGTCAGACCTTTTAGCGAACGTGAGGCCAAAGATAGAAACTTTCTCTTTGAACTTGATATGCGCAAAGAGCAGGTCTTGTATCTTCGTGTCAGTACGCAAAGTTCGATGCAGGTCCCGATGAGTATTCAGAGCGCGCAGAGCCTCTTTACCAGCGAACAATATCTACTGGTCTTATCGGGGATATATTACGGTATCTTTGTCATCATATTTTTCTATAACCTTACCAGTTTGCTGTACACGAGAGATATCAAATACCTGCTTTATCTGATATTCATCGTATCATTCAGTGTTTATCAGCTCTCTCTAGATGGTCTTGGTCTGCGATTTTTCTGGTCGGAATGGGAATGGATGATCCATCATGGGACAGGAACGCTGATGGGAGTCATGGTGCTGACGGTCATCATGTTCTCTCGCAAGTTTTTGAAGACACAGGATTTTACACCCTATATAGACAAGATACTTGTACTTATCAGTATCATCATGCTGGTCGTGACGGTTATGGCAACATTCCGTCCTTACGGCGAACTTATTCTGTGGACAGCGGGAATATCGGTAATATTACCGCCTCTTTTACTGGCAGCAGGCATATTTGCCTATAAAAAGAAGTTTTATCCTGCACGTTTTTATATTGTGGGCTGGGGCTGTTTTTTGACAGGGTCAGTATTGTTCGCCATGAACAAATTTGCCTGGATAGAAGGCTTTGATTTCTTGTCCTATGCCCAGCAGATCGGTTCAGCACTGGAGATGATCTTTCTATCTTGGGCATTGGCTGACCTGCAAAAACAAAGAGAATATGTGTATCTTCAAAAACTTTCGGGGCTGAACATCCTGCTGAAGGAAAAAGTCGATGAGTCTTTGTCTCAGATACGCCAAAACGATCAGGTCCTGATCGAAAAATCACGCCTAGCTGCGATGGGTGAGATGATAGAACAGATCGCCCATCAATGGCGTCAGCCCTTAAACACGATGGCCTTGTTGAACCAAAACCTCTATTTTAAGGTCCAGCTTGGTACCGTGCATAAAGATGACTGTGTACAGACGCACGATCAGATCAATGAACAGCTTCAGTATATGTCACAGACGATCGATGATTTCAGGAACTTCTCTCAGCCAAACAAGGAAAAAGAGCTTTTTGTCATCGAAGAAGTCTTGCACAGTGCACTTAACTTGAGCGAGGGAAGTCTCAAGTATGCCAAAATCAAAGCTCATTCGTTCAGCACAGAAGAGCATCAGGTCTTTGGTATGCGTCATGAGATGATGCAGGTATTTATGAACCTGATCAAGAATGTCCAGGACGTGGTATTGCAGAGAAAGATAAGCGAGCCATGGCTGAAGTTTTTTATAGAAGAGAAGGAAGACGGTCTGCATGTCATCATAGAAGACAATGCCGGCGGGATCGACAGTGATAAGATAGACAAGATATTTCAGCCATATTTTTCGACCAAAAAAGAACACCAGGGTACCGGTATCGGTCTGTATATGTCCAAAGAGATCATAGAAAAAAGCATGGTAGGGACGATAACTGTATCCAACACCGAACGCGGAGCTGTTTTTGAGATAGTCTTGCCTAAAATAAGTTCGGATAAATCTTAGTTTGATTATGATAAGACTTTATACCAAGGAATAATATTATGATGAAATACTTTCACCGACAGGTCCAGCTATGGGGCGAAGAGACACAGCAGAGCCTTCAAGATAAGAAGATCGCTATCATCGGATGCGGAGGGCTTGGATCGTCTTTGGCCTTTGCCCTTGGTGCATCAGGAATCGGTGAGATACACCTTATCGATTTTGATGAGGTCTCTGTCCATAATATCCACCGTCAAATCGCCTTTAAGACGGGTGATGAAAACAAGAAAAAATGTGAAGTCGTCGCTGAGGTCGTGGAGTCGCGCTGTCCTTTTGTCAAAGCGATCGCTCATGACTGCGACTTTGACACCTACGCCAAGAAAAACATCGACGTCGATCTTATCATCGATGCAACGGACAATCTTCCGACACGCTCAAAGATCAATGCCTACGCCAAAGAGATGAACAAACCGTGGCTTTACGGTTCTGTTGAAGCTTTTAATGGACAGGTCTGTTTCTTTGAGAAGGCATCTTTTGATGTTTTCAAGATCTCCAACAAGACACCTGCGGGTATTGCAGCCCCAATCGTCATGCATATCGCTTCTTTGCAGGCCAATCTGGCATTGCGTTATCTTGCCGGACTTAAGATAAAAAAAGATTACCTGTATTATCTTTTCTTTAATGATGAAGGTGAACTGATAACACAGAAATTCGGACTTCCTACGGAATAGGCATGAAAGAGTATCTCTTCGCATCACAGGATCAAGAAGCAGAATACAAGAGACTATGTCTTATCCAGGACTCATTTGATGAAAAGTCACAAAAGCATTTGCTGCAAGCCGGTCTGCGTGAAGGATATGATTGCCTGGAAGTAGGGCTTGGTGCCGGTTCGATGGCTTCTTGGATGAAAGCAAGAGTCGGTGGTTCGGGTTCTGTACTCGGAGTAGACCTGAATACGGACTTTATAGCCGAAAATGTCGACTATGAGCTTCTCGAGGGCGATATCCTTACGCTTGATATCAAGAGGTCCTTTGATATTATCCATCTTCGTTATGTCCTTATCCATAACAAAAACTCTCAAGAGATACTTCAAAGACTGTACGGACTTTTAAAGCCCGGCGGAAAACTGGTGATAGAAGAACCGGATTTTACCCTGGCTAAATGGATGGATGCAAAGTCCTTAGAGAGCTGCCGGCGCGTCAACAGTGCTATTTGCAGGATGTTTGAAAAAAAAGGTCTGAAAGCGCATTTTGGTTCGACCGTACATCTGAGTCTTGAAGAAGCCGGTTTTGGGATCGATGAAAACAGGTCTTATCTGCACCTGTGCAGCGGCAATGAAACAGTTGCCAGGGTGATGGCTTCTTCGGTGCGGGCACTTGAAAAGAGATATCTGGAAACAGGCTTGTGTTCAAATGAAGACATCGAAGGATATATCCAAGCCTGTGAGGATCCGGAATCTTTAGGTGTCTATTATGCAACGGTGGCGGTGACTGCTCTCAAAAAAGAGACGGATGCTGTCGCAATGTCGGTGGCGGAGGAACCTGCCCGTGCGGATGGGATCTATATCGCAAGAAGTCAGGCTGAAATCTTGCAGTGTTTTGAACTGATGCAAACGCTTCGTCCTCATTTGACACGAGAGGGTTTTGCTGAGCAGGTCAATAGGCAGATCGCTGAAGGATATTTTCTGTTTTACAGGTATCAAAGTTCCGAAGTCGTTGCTTTGGCCGGCTGTCGATTAGGATTGAATCTGGCCTGGGGGCGTCATCTGTATATTGATGACCTGGTGACATCAGTTGATAGAAGGTCTGAAGGTCATGGACAGGCACTCTTAGACTATTTGATCGGTTTTGCACGAGAGAAAGAGTGTGGCCAGATACATCTTGATTCTAGCGTTCAGCGCTTTGGCGCGCACAAGTTTTATCTGCGAGAAGACTTTAAGATCGCTTCTCATCATTTTTCAAAAGAGGTGAGTCCTCTATAAGGCAGAGATAAAGTCTGAAATAAGGATGATCTCTGATTCACTTAGCGGCTTGCTCTGTCCTTCCATGATCCCTTTCATCTTACCGCCAAAGGTTCCGTTTTTGTAACCGTTAAGGGCATCCTGTGTCTTCTTTGAATTCCATCCTGCAATAATCTGGGAGGCGTTTAGTGCAGACTTATTGGCATCCTTGCCATGGCACGAAGCACATTTACGGGCATACAGACTTGAACCGCTGATAGTCTCCTCTTGGATATCTATCTTAACCGCTGTGTCTGTGATTTTCTCATTAATGGCTTCAACACTTTTTTTAGCTTCGTTCACTGCCTCGATCTTATGATGAAGTATCGATTCCTGTTCTGTCTTTTTTTCAGGTTCATTGCCGCAGGCACTCAGCAGGATAAGGGAGAAAGTCGTTAGTAATATCGTCTTGATCGGTGTCAACAAGGGTCCTTTTAATTGTTTAGTTATTTCATCCGACTGATCTGAAAAAAGGGGAGGTTTTTCATTTACTATCTTTGTCTGGGAAATTAAAAGACAAATAATATTCTTATCTTGCTAAGTAAGCTATTGAATGTAGATAATAATAAACTGTTTGAAGTTGTTTTTAAGACAGTTTATTCATTTTTATAAAATAAAGGTATAATTTCACAAAAAATGAAGCAGCCTGATCCGCTCCTTCAGACCTAAAGACATGCATGCAATTTGAATCCTATCCATTTGAAAAACTCAACACTTTATTGGCAGATATCGAACCAGATAAAAATAAAGAGCTGATAGCACTGACTATAGGCGAACCTCAGTTTGAGACACCTGCTTTTATCCAAGAAAAACTGAAAGAAAGTAGCGCTTTGCTGCAAAAGTATCCGAAGACTGCCGGTGAGGCAGAGACGATAGAAGCGATGATAGAATTCAATAAAAAGCGTTTTGGAGTCGAGCTTTCAGCTGATGAGCTTATCCCGTGCTTTGGAACACGTGAAGTACTCTTTAACTTTCCGCAGTTCTTGCTTTTTGATATCAAAGAACCGGTGATGGCCTTTGGAAACCCGTTCTATCAGATCTATGAAGGTGCCGCTATCGCAAGCCGGGCAAAGATGCTGTTTTTAAACCTTGATGAAGAGAATGGTTTCAAACCATGCATGACTGAAAAACAGATGCAAGAAGTAAGTCTTGTGATCCTAAACTCACCAAACAATCCGACAGCCTCTGTTTTGAGCAAAGAAGAGCTGGGAGAATGGGTAAAGCGTGCGCTTAAGTACGATTTCGTACTCTTAAATGATGAGTGTTACAGCGAGATATATACGCAAACCCCGCCGCCTTCTTTGCTTGAGGCTGCCGTGTCAGTCGGTAACAGGGAATTTAAAAACACGCTTGTGATCAATTCCATCTCCAAGCGTTCATCGGCTCCGGGTCTGCGTTCGGGTTTCATCGCCGGAGACAAAGAGATACTGAGTGGTTATATGCAATACCGTACCTACATCGGCTGTGCCTCACCGCTTCCGCTTCAGGCAGCAGCTGCAGCTGCATGGCTGGATGAAGAGCATGTCGAAGCCTCACGCAAGATCTATCGAAAAAACTTTGAGATCGCTAATGAGATATTGGGGACACCTACGCCCGAAGCCAGCTTCTACATCTGGCTGAAGGTCGGTGACGAGATCTCTTTTACCAAAAAGCTCTACAAAGAGCATAATGTAAAAGTCCTTCCGGGCTCCTTCCTTGGAAGAGATAATGAAAAAGGGATTAACCCTGGGAAAGGATATGTACGTATCGCCCTGGTCCACAGTCCTGAGAAAACACGTATAGCGATGGAGGCGATTAAAGCATGTCTGAATTCTTAGTCCAACTGCGTGAGAAGTCAATAGAAGCCGTTCACAACGGCGATATAAAAGCTCTCTACTCCCTTGTCGAAACACATAACGAAGAACTTAATGATGATATCGAACAAGCTCTTTACGGGAATATTTTGGAACTTTCGCTGGAACTGTTAACCAATGCGTTAGAAAGCAATAGTATGCTTTCGCTCAAAGATGAACAACAAAAGTATACGCTTCGCGCTTTGTATGAGTATGCAGTCTCTCATTACAGTGCGAAAAGGTTTGCGGATGCCAAGGCACTTTTTGAAGTCCTTGAAGGTACGGCCGATGATGAAATCTTTGTCGAATCGATGAAGATACATGCCGCAGCGGCAGATGCACAGATCGATATAGACGACTTTATTGATGATTATTGTGTAGTGAATGGAAAATTAGACGATTTCTATATCAAAGAGTTTAAGAAGAAGGCACACAAATTGCTAGAGAAGACGAAAGAACCAAAGGGCGCTAAATGAAAATACACTTTATCGGTATCGGGGGTATAGGTATTTCCGGTCTTGCCAAGTTTATGCTTGCACAAGGCCACGAAGTAAGCGGTTCGGATATCTCGCAGACGGCCATCACAAATAAACTTCAGTCACTCGGGATGAAACTGACGATTCCGCATGATGCATCAGCGATCACAGATCATGACCTTGTCGTACACTCGGCTATTATCCGTCCTGACAATGTCGAGGTCGTAGAAGCCCAAAGAAAGAACATCAAAGTCCTTGCCCGACGTGAAGCTCTGCCAATGATCGTCGAAAATAAAAAGGTCTATGCTGTTTGCGGTGCACACGGGAAAAGTACTACCACTGCTATTTTGTCCTCTATCCTTGAAGGCTCAGCCATCATCGGCGCCGAGTCCAAAGAGTTCTCAGATAACGTCAGACACTCTCAAAGCGATGTCTTGCTGTTTGAAGCCGACGAAAGTGACGGAAGTTTTCTAAACTCGAATCCCTACTGTGCTATCGTACCCAATGCCGAACCGGAGCATATGGAGTATTATGACTACAATTTTGACCGGTTCTATGATGCCTACAAGCGCTTTATCAACCTGGCAAAGCTTCGTGTTTTAAATGCAGAAGACCCTTTCTTGTCCACGCTAGAGTGTGAGGCTATCCGTCTTTATCCGAGCAAGGATATCAAGAACCTTGAATATGTCCTCATCAATGACGAACCGCATACGCGTTTTGAACTTTTGGATATGGGCGTCTTTGAGGTCTGGGGATTTGGCGAACATATCGCGATCGATGCTGCATTGGCTATACTGGCGGCTATTCAAAGCGAAGATATAGAGAGTGTCCGCACAAAGCTTCTTAACTTTAAAGGTATCAAAAAACGCTTTGATATCATCAATAAACAAGACTCGATCCTTATTGATGACTATGGTCATCATCCTACCGAGATCAAGGCAACACTTGAATCGGTGAAAGCCTATGCTGATCTGATGGGCATCGACAAGATCACTGCGATCTGGCAGCCGCATAAATACAGCCGTACCATTGATAACCTTGATGCCTTTATCAACTGTTTTAAGGGGACTTCGGAACTGATCATCCTTCCTGTCTGGGCAGCCGGCGAGAATAAAAGAGATATCGATTTTGAAAAAGATTTCAGCCAATATTCACCGGTCATGGCAGACAGTGTAAAACGAAGTGCGAACGAGCTGGATGTGATGAAGGACAAGCAGATCATCAAATCTTTGCATACGGGACTTATTGTCGGTTTTGGTGCAGGTGATATCACTTACCAGCTAAGAGGTATCGCTTAATGGGCTATATCTTTGGTCTTATCCTTCTTCTCCTTCTTTTTGTCGTCTTGCATTTTTTTACAGAGTTGACACTGAAAGAGAAGATCGGGGTCTTTTCTGTTCTGGGTCTGCTTATATTGGGTGCGTATCTGTATAACCAGCAAAGCGAAGATCGACGTATCCATCTTGAAAAGGTCTTGCTGGACTTTAGTCACGGAAAGACGATCTCATGCAAGGATATGGATGTCAATAATACACAATTCGCCTATAGCTCAGGAACACAGACTTTTCTGGGATTAAAAAACAGTGAGATGTCGGGACGTATCATCAGCCTAGAGCAATGCCAATAAAAGACGATATCTCTACTCAGTTGGACCTGAGCCCTTTCTTAGCGTCATTTTCCTTTTTTTTAAGCCGCGAAAAACCTCTTTACATAGAGGGCGACCAGAATCGCCATTTTCTTCTTATCAAAGAACTTGACAGCTATGAGTTCAAAGCACCTTCCAAGCTCAAAGCGCTTGATTCCGCCCTTGGGTATCTCAAAAAGCAGGGACAGCTCAATCTCGAGGAGATATTCGAGTTTGTCAAGATGGTCCGTTATTTCCGTTATCTTCAAAGCAGGGACTTCGAAGGTCAGCTGGGTGCCTGGATAAACGGTATCGAGATGCATGAGGATTTCGCCGAGATAGAGTCTTCTTTTGATGCAGAAGGCAACTTCAATGAAGATCTGGATGAAGATATCCGTATGATGAACCGAAGGCTTAAAGAGCTCAGAGAACAGCTCTCTTCTAGCATAAAGCGTATTCTATTCACCCAAAAACTTGAGACCTATCTTGTTGACAGACAGATACACTTTTTTAATGAAGAGGAGTGTCTGCTTCTGCGTCCGGGTTTCAACCATCATCTCAAGGGAAATATCATCGGACGAAGTGCCGGGGGATTTTTCTATGTGTCACCGGAATCCATCTCTAAACTCAAAGGACAGGTGCGTTCTGTCCAGCAGGAAAAAGAGGGGAGACTGTTCGAGTATGCCCGCTCTTTTTCGGGCATGATGTACAAGATACACGGCTTTTTAAACTTCATCAACAAAAGCTTTGACCTTTTTGACAATTATCAGGCACGTGTACTGTTTGCCCGCGCAAAAGACCTTCATATCATGAAGGCGGAAAAGTCGGATAAGATAGTCCTGAACGAGTTTAAACACCCTGCAATCTCCAATGCAAAATCGATCAGTGTCGATTTCTCAAACCCTGTCTTGATGATAACAGGTGTGAATGCAGGCGGTAAGACCATGCTATTAAAAGCGATTCTTTCGGCGGCCTATCTTGCCCGCTATCTTATTCCTCTTCCTATCAATCCGAAGAACTCCATCATCGGAAGTTTCAAGAACATACAGGCCATCATCGATGACCCCCAAAATGTCAAAAATGATATCTCGACCTTTGCCGGACGTATGCTCGCCTTTGGAAAACTTTTTTCTCAGGAGAGAATGCTCATAGGGGTGGACGAGATCGAACTCGGTACGGACTCGGATGAGGCAGCGGCCCTGTTCAAATCTATGTTGGAGGCTCTGATTGCCCGGGGTATGAAGATCGTAGTTACCACGCACCATAAGCGCCTTGCCTCATTGATGGCAGAAAACCGCTCAGTCTCTTTGATGGCCGCGGTATATGACGAAGAGAACAGACGGCCCACCTATACCTTTTTGCAGGGCATTATCGGAAAGTCCTATGCTTTTGAGACGGCATTGCGATATGGTGTACCGCCACGGCTTGTGGATGAAGCCAAAACTATCTATGGAAAGAACCATGAGAAGCTGAATGCCTTAATAGAACGCTCATCCGAACTGGAGCGCGGTCTTTTGGACAAGCATGAAAGACTCAATTTCGAACTTGAAGCTGTCTATGAAGAGAAAAAAGCACTGAAAGAGGCAAAAGAGAGGATCTATCAAGAGCTTAAAGATGAAAAAAGTAAGCTGGAATCTGTTTATCAGCAGGCGATCAAAGAGGCAAGAGCGGCTATCCATTCCAAAGATGAGAAAGAGCTGCACAGAGCTTTGACCAAGGCGAACAAAGAGCTTCCAAAAGACAAGCCTCACGAAAAGCTCAAGCCCCAGTACAGTTTTAAAGTGGGAGATACTGTCCAGTACAGAAAGACCCGCGGGACCATCCTCTCTATCAAGAAAAAAGAGGCTGTCATCGATGCAGAAGGGATGAAACTTCGCGTCAAGTTGGCAGAACTGAAGCCGACGCAGAAAGAACTGCTTAAGAAGAAGAACTTCCAGGTCACGGTTGAAAAAGAGAAACGTGCCGGTCTTAAGCTTGACCTTCACGGGTTGAGAGCTGAGGAAGCGATAGAGAAGATGGATGTCTTCTTGTCTGATGCTTTGATATCGGGCTGGGATGAGGTCTTGATCTACCACGGTATCGGAACGGGCAAGCTTTCGTATGCCGTAAAAGAATTTTTAAAACACCATCCTTCAGTGAAAAGTTTTTCAGATGCACCGGCACACATGGGCGGATTTGGTGCGAAAGTCGTTCAGCTCTAAACGGCTTAAGACACTAAAACATGCACTGTCTTACAATGTGATATAATAAAGAAAAATCTTTCGAGGTCACATGGAACATCTTCACGACTTAATGGAATTAGGCAAAGGACTCAGAGTTTTATATGTTGAAGATGATGAGAACCTGCGCCTGGAGACTACCAAGATCATTGAACGTATCTTTGACAAAGTCGATATCGCAAGTGACGGTGTTGAAGGTTTCAATGCCTTTACCTCGGCACATTATGACCTCGTTATTACCGATATCGAGATGCCTCAGGTCAACGGGATAGAGATGAGCCGAAATATTCGCGCTATTGACAAAGATACGCCTATCGTTGTCGTCTCTGCTTACTCCAATACGGACTATTTCATCGATGCGATCGCTATAGGTATCGACTACTATATCCTTAAACCTATAAAGATGCCGCGTCTGATAGACACGCTTTTTGCCGCGGTCAAACGTGTGACAGATAAACGGCTGGCTGATCAGTACCGTCAAAAAGAGATCCAAGAGAAGATGCAAAAAGCCAGCCAGGATATGCTGGCTGAGATCACCAATGTCTCTCCAAATCCGACCATTGTCTACACGGAAGGAAGTATCAGTTTTATGAACGCTGCCTTTCAGGAACTCTTTGAAGATGCAGATCTAAAGAAACTGGTAGCCAATGAACAGCATCTGTGGAGGTTTTTAAACGAAAAGATCTCTATAGACAGTGTCATCCACAATGAACATGATTTTATTGAACAGCTTGATGACTTCAGCTCCAAGGGCAATAAGCATAAGATCTCTTTGCGTACAAAAAAAGGCCGCAAGATATTCTTTGTCTTCCGCAATCCGCTTAACCTTTCAGATACACCAGAAAGTGCCGTCTATACCTTTAATGATATCACTGTCCTTGAGTATCAAAAAGTCCAGATCAATCAATACAATGAGTATATGAATGAACTGATGTACACAAAATACAAGTCATCAGAGACAGAAGGGCAACCTGATATCATTGACAAGATCCGCTTTTAAAAATATATAATCCCTTTCTGAGAGAAAACAATGACCTACGAGAACTATCTAGAATCTATTAAGACTTTAAATAAATATGCTTATTATTATTACGTTTTAGACGACCCTTTGACGACGGATGAGGTCTATGACAAACTTTATCATGAAGTAGTGGAGTTCGAAGAGAAGAATCCGGATAAGACAGTACCATATTCACCGACTCAGCGTGTCGGAGATATAGTCTCAGATGGTTTCGAGAAAGCCCCCCATCTAAGCCGTATGTGGTCTTTGGAGGACCTTTTTAACAGCCAGGACCTGCAAAAATGGCTGGATAAGATCGCAAAGCTGAGCGAAGGTATCTCTTTTTACTGTGAACCGAAGTTTGACGGAGCCAGTCTGAACCTGATCTACGACAAGGGTGAACTTCAACAGGCCATTACACGCGGTGACGGAGTGATAGGCGAGGATATCACACAAAATGCCAAGACTATTCGTTCTATCCCTTTGAAAATAGATTACGACAAACGTCTTGAGATTCGGGGTGAAGTCGTCATCTTTAAAGATGAGTTTGAAAAGATCAATCAGGAACGTTCACGATCGAGAGAGTCGCTTTTTGCCAATCCGAGAAATGCTGCTGCAGGAAGTCTTAGACAGCTTGATCCGCGTATTACAGCGGCAAGGAACCTTGTGTTTTTACCTTACGGTATTGGAGAAAACGAACTTGATCTGCCTCTTTTGAGCGAGCGTATGCATTTTGTCTATGAACTTGGATTCCGGCGGCCACCTCTGCGTTCTTTGGCAAAGGACTTTGATGAGATCGAAGCAATCTATCAGAAGATGAAAGATGCCAGAGAGGGTTTTGACATGATGCTTGACGGCATGGTCATCAAAGTAAACCAGATCGAAGCCCAGGAAGAGATGGGCTATACTGTTAAGAACCCACGCTGGTCATCGGCCTACAAGTTTCCTGCCGTTGAAAAGATAACCACGGTCAAAGATATCATCCTGCAAGTGGGACGTTCAGGCGCAGTGACGCCTGTAGCGCTTGTTGAACCCACACCTATTGAAGGGGTTGTCGTCGAGCGTGCCAGTCTGCATAATTTTGACGAGATTGAGCGAAAAGACATCCGTATCGGTGACAAGGTCATTATACTAAGAAGCGGGGATGTCATTCCCAAGATCATCAAGGTCTTGGTCCATGAAAGAGGAGAAGGTGTCCAACCGTATCCGCGTCCTACCCAATGTCCGGTATGTGCCTCAGAACTATTGGATGAGGGGGCTTTGACAAAGTGTCAAAACCTGGAGTGCTCTTCGCGTGTTGTCAATTCGATCATCTATTTTTCATCCAAACCTTGTTTGAACATTGACGGATTGGGCGACAAGATCGTCGAGACGCTTTTTGAAAAAGGACTGATCAAAAGTGTCATAGACCTCTACAGTCTGAGTATTGAGCAGCTTTTGGCCCTTGAAGGCTTCAAAGAGAAAAAAACCAAGAACATCATTGATGCGATCGAAGGCTCAAAAGGAAAAGAGTGCTGGCGTTTTGTGAACGGTCTGGGAATAGAACACATAGGCGAAGTCGCTTCGAAAGCACTCTGTGCGAATTTTGGTCTGAGCTTTGTCTCTGCCAGAAAAGAATCACTTTTGGCAATAGAGGGTATCGGTGAAGAGATGGCTGAGTCTCTTTTAGAGTTCGTACGTGTCAATAGGGAATATATTCAAAGACTGCAAGATGTGCTTGAGCCTTTGGAACCTGAAGCAAAAGAAGAAGCTGCGGCCAATCCATTCAAGAACAAGACAGTCGTTTTGACCGGAAGTATGAGTGAATCGCGCGGCAATATAAAAGCGATGCTTGAAGCACTGGGTTCCAAAGTCTCGGGTTCAGTCTCAAAAAAGACTGACTATCTGATCTATGGAGAAGATGCCGGAAGCAAGTATGACAAGGCCGTAAGTCTGGATGTTAAGACGATTACAGAAGAGACGATGCGTGAGATGCTTAGCTGATTTTTAGTTTTGATAGATTAGTATTAGTTATACAGTCGACACAAGATAAGGATCAATAATGGAAACAGTCGGAGCATCATGCCAATCATTGGAAAATAAAAATCTTGATAAAGTCCCGATGTCTGCTGCCGAGTTTCAGGAGATCTCTGACATTCAGCAGGAAGTCTTGCAGATGGTCGCAGACGGAGCCGAGAAAAATACGATATTAATCAGTCTGTGTAAACTCAGCGAATCGCTTTTGCCAAACTCTGTCGCTTCGATTATGTTAAAAGACAAAGAGACAGGTTTGATGAGCGTAAGCTGTGCTCCGAGTATTCCTGATGAAGGGCATAAGGCTCTGGCCAACCTGAAGCCTGGTCCTGGGGGTGGTTCATGCGGAAATGCCGTTTTTAGAAATCAGCCTCAGTATGTCAAAGACACGCTTACCGATGAGAGATGGGAGGATCTGCGTGAATTGGCACGTGATTTTAACCTATGCTCATGCTGGTCAATGCCGATACGGGATAAAAATGGTGAAGCTGTCGGAAGTTTTGCCTTGTCTTCATTTGAACACAGAGAACCTTCTTCTTTCCATAAGATGCTGTTGGACGTCTCTGCTTTTATAGTCGGTGTCGTGATCCGTAAAGAAGACACACCTGCCAGTGCTTAGCGAAATGAATAATGCCTGAAGAGGTTGGGTTCACGATAAAATAAAAGTAACGCCTTTCCTTCACATATAAATTGTTTCTTCAGCATATGCTTATAAAATCTTGTTACACTTCTCGAAAAAAAAGGCTGAAAATGGCATACAACAAACTGACTCTTGAAGAAGCATACGTCATCTTGGAAAAAGGTACAGAAGCACCGTATTCGGGGAAGTTCTACAAACATGATGAAAAAGGAGTCTATGTCTGTAGACAGTGCAATGCCCCTTTGTTCAACTCTGAAGACAAGTTTGAATCGGGCTCGGGATGGCCTAGTTTTGATGATGAGATAGCGGGTGCTGTCAAGCGTATTTCCGATGCTGACGGATACAGAGTGGAAATCGTCTGTGCGAACTGCGGAGGGCATCTTGGTCATGTCTTTGAAGGTGAAAGAATGACAGCTAAGAGCACGCGTCATTGTGTCAATTCCCTTTCTATCGATTTCATCAAGGAAGACTAGAAATACTAAGGGTACGAGAGATCCCTGATTATAGTATAATTCGGTACTTAAAACAGAAAGTACCGAAATGATACGACTTGACCAATATTTAGTAGAAAACAATCTGGTTGACAGCCGCAACAAAGCGCAGCAGTTGATAAAAGACTCCAAGGTAAGTGTGGATAAAAAGGTCATCACCAAGGCGTCGTATAAGATCTCGGATGAACTGGTCGAGCTAGATGACGAGCATGTCTATGTCTCCAGAGCCGCGTATAAACTTAAAAACTTTCTTCCTTTGCTTCCTTTTAGTGTCAAAGATATGAGGGCCTTGGATATCGGCTCTTCGACGGGAGGCTTCACAGAGGTGCTATTGATGAACGATGTCGCTTCGGTGACTTCGGTCGATGTGGGTTCTTCACAGCTTCATGAAAGACTGCTTGAAGACAGACGTGTGACGAGTGTTGAGAATCAGGATATACGCACGTTTCACAGCGATACCCCATTTGAGCTTGTTACCTGCGATGTCTCCTTTATATCCCTGCATCATATTTTAGAAGCGATTAACGCACTTGCCTCAAAATATATGATATTATTGTTCAAACCGCAGTTTGAAGTGGGTAAAGATGTCAAACGTGATAAAAACGGTGTGGTCACTGATAAAAAAGCCATTGCTGCTGCCATGTTGAAGTTTGAGGACACCTGTACGCTATTGGGCTGGACGAAGCTTGTGATGGAAGCCTCATCGATCACAGGAAAAGAGGGAAATATTGAGTACTGCTACTGTTATCAAAAAGATTGATTCTATTGCTATAGGCGGTTTTGACGGGATGCATGCAGCCCATCAGTACCTTTTTGAAGAATTGGGCGAGAATGGGGCTGTCATCGCTATAGAGACAGGCTATGCAGACTTGACACCCGGTACACACAGGCAGGAACATACCCACTATCCGATCTTTTATTATGAACTGGATGAGATCAAACCCTTAAGCGGAAAAAAGTTCGTTCAAAAACTGCAGACGGATTTTCCGGGATTGAAAAAGATCGTAGTCGGATTTGACTTCCATTTTGGGAATCGGCGCTCCTGTTCAAGTTCAGATCTGAAAGAACTTTTTGAAGGTGAGGTCATCATCGTCGACGAGATCAAGATAGAAGGCGAAGCCGTACACTCGCACAAGATACGTTCATTGCTTGAACAGGGAAGACTTGAACAGGCTAACCTTTTTTTAGGATACAACTATCAGTTACGGGGCACAGTGATCAAAGGGCAGGGTGTAGGCAAAGAAAAACTGGTACCTACGATGAACTTGGATGTCCGAGGATACAGACTTCCAAAAGAAGGGGTGTATGCGACATTGACACGTCTGGATGATGATAAGCTATATCCGTCTGTCAGTTTTATAGGTCAGCGAAGTATTACAGACGGTTCCTTTGCTATAGAGACGCATATTCTTGACAAGGATATCAAGTCAAGCAAAAGAGCCTACATATCGTTTTTGCACTTTATCCGGCCGAATGAATCATTCGACTCTTTCGAAGCCTTGAAGAAACAGATCGGTGATGATATCGACGAGGCAAAGAGGATCATAAACTTTCTGGCTTTGTAGGAAGTGTTAAATAACAAATACAGCCTGATATTCCTATAGATAAAACTTAAGTTATGGGACTTAAACTTGCTTCAAAACAAATGTACTCAGAGAAGGATGTCATATGAAACAGTTTGTATTGGTCTTGCTCTGTCTCTCATCATTATCAGGGTCACAGCTTTTCTCTCTCAAGAGTGGACAGAGTAATCGACTTATCCATGAAGACTCTCCCTACCTTAAACAGCATGTAAACAATCCGGTCGACTGGTATCCCTGGGGGGAAGAAGCTCTAAACAAAGCGAAAGAGGAACATAAACTAATATTCCTCTCTATCGGTTATTCTACCTGTCACTGGTGTCATGTCATGGTCTATGAAAGTTTTGAAGACAAAACGATAGCATCACTTATCAATAAAGACTTTATTGCTATCAAAGTAGACAGAGAAGAGCTTCCCCATCTGGATAAACACTATCAGAACCTGCATCTTCTTATGAAAAATCGCTCTGGAGGATGGCCGTTGACAGCTATATTGACAGAAGATGCAAAGCCTTTTTTCATAGGCACCTACTTCCCTCCGGAAGATACCTATAATCAGGAAGGCCTTGCTACGCTCCTTCCGCGACTTGCTAGGGACTACAAGAATAACAGGAAAAATATCTTGGTTCAGGCTCTCAAGACCGAGACAGCTATGGATAAGAGCAACAGAGCCGTTTTTAAACCTGTAAATATCGATCTTTCCATAGCCGATAAGAGTTTTTCTGGACTTCAAGAACAGTTTGATGAGGTCTATTACGGCTTCTCGCGCCGTCCAAAGTTTCCTGAAGCATCCAAGATAGGACTGCTCTTTGACTTGGACTCTTTAGGAATAAAAGGGGCAGGGGATATGGCGGTCCGGACGCTAAGAGCAATGGCGCTTCACGGTCTTTATGACCAGGTCGAAGGAGGGTTCTTCCGTTACAGTGTCGATGCAGCATGGGAAATCCCCCATTTTGAGAAGATGCTCTATACCAACGCAGAGCTTATCCCCCTGTATGTCAAGGCTTATGAACGCAGTGGAGATGAGATGTATGAAGAGATCGTCCACGAAACTATTGCTATGCTTGAAACACGGTTTGAAGCAGACGGACTCTATTATTCTGCTTCAGACGCCGATTTCGGACATCAGGAGGGCGGATATTTTATTTATTCCTATGAGGAAATGGATGAGGTGCTAAGCCATGTGGGAAAGATGGAGAAGGAAACTTTGACAGAACTGCTTGGGCTGAGCGAAGAAGGAAACTTTGAAGGCTACACTCATATCAATTTTTATGCGGATCAGCGTCCTGCAGGTTTTGAAAAGATAAGGCCTTTTCTTAAAGCGATCCGTCAGAACAGGCATTATCCTTTTATTGATACAAAGATCAATACAGCATGGAATGCTATGGTGATCGAAGCGCTTTTTATAGCTTCGGAGCTTGAGCATGGCTATCAGGTATTGGCGGAAGAAAGGATGCGCTCACTGCTTGAGAAGATGTATCTCAAAGGTGTCTTGTACCATCAGAGCCTTCCTGAGAAGATACCTGTGCAAAAAGCTTTGTTAGAGGACTATGCCTTTGTCGCATCTGCACTGCTGGAAGGTTATGCGCATAATCTGGACAAGAAATACCTTTTTTTAGCCGGCAGGCTATGTGATGAGGCTATACAGAAGTTTTATGACGGAAGCTTCTGGTATCTAAGCGATGACGGCTTAAAAGTTCATGCAGACATGTCGGATAAATATTACACGGCGCCGGTAAACAAGATGCTTGCAGCACTTTTAAAGCTTGCGTCTATAAAAGGCGAGCGAAAGTACTTAATTATAGTTCAGGAAGAACTGCAAAGAAAGAGTACTTTACTGAAAAAGGAGCCTCACCATTTCCCTTCTGGCATTCAGACACTGCTTCGAGAAAAAAAAGGCTATATAACGCTTAAATCTGACAAAGAAGGGCTGATAAAAGCAAAGCAGAAGATAAAAAAGATCCGATACCCCTTTGTCTTGATCAAAGAAGAGAACGATCTGAAAGCTTTTTTGGCCTGTGATATACAGCAGTGTTTTTCGGTAGATACTGACGTAGAGAAGGTCCAAGAAAGTATTGAGAAGAGATAATCCTTAGTATTTTAATAAGGATTTATCTGCTAAGTTTACTTGACTATAAAATTATATTATGCTAAACTACTTAAAAATTAGGGAATCCAAAGGAAACACATGGCACCAGCCTGTCCTATAACATTTCGTCAAATCGACGGGACTATTGTTCGTCTTAATGCTTTAAGTATATCTTTGATGCTTGGAGCGTATCTTGTTTTCGGACAGATCGGCTTTATCTATGTTGTAGGTATGGACATTATCATTCGTCTCTTTGTGAACATACGTTTAAGTCCAATCAATCAGATAAGCCGACTTATCAAGGCTGCCATCCGGGCAAAGACACAAAATACTGATGCAGGTGCGAAACGTTTGGCTGCCTACTTTGCGCTTTTCTTTTCTTTGAGTATTATCGTCTTGCATAGTCTGGGATTCGTCTATGAGGCGAAGGTCCTGAGTGCGGTCTTTGTCTTCTTCAGCTCATTAGAACTTGTTTTTAATTTTTGTGTCGGTTGCAAGATCTATTTTATCTATCAAAGACTGACGGCATAAGATGGCAGGGATTTCGACTAAAGGCCTTTATGGTCTTGCTGCTATGTATGAACTTTCTCAAGTCTCAACAGACAGCCCGATGCAGATAAAAGAGATCTCGTCCAATGGCAATATCCCCCACAATTATTTGGAACAGCTCCTCTCAAGTCTTCGTAAAGCCGGCCTTGTAAAAAGTATCAGGGGTGCCTACGGCGGCTATTTTCTAGGCCGAAAGGCTGAAGAGATTACGGTGCTGGAAGTCTTGGAGGTCCTTGAAGGGAGTCTGTGCAAGATGGAGATGAAGACGTCCAGTCCGGTATTGGAGATGTTCTGGGATGACACCCATTCAAAGATACAAGAACTGTTCAGCCTCAAGCTCTCTGATCTGAACCGTTATTACCAGCAGATCAATTTCGAGATCTAGATATTACCTTCGTGTTACCTGATGATAGACTCGTTTTGCTTTGATCTCTCCTATCCAAAAGACATCTCCTAATAGGGCTTCTTGCATATGTCCGTCATTGTCGAAAGCGATCAGGACATCGACGGCTTTTTCTTCTTTGTCGATCGGTTGAACATGAAGACTATAGATGTTTTCGCTGCCATCAGAAAAGTTTATTGCAGCTTTTTCCTTTTTCAGCCCGTCTAAAAATGAGAGGGTGATGTCTTTTTTCTCATTGTGTGCTCCGACAGCTGAAAGGATGTACTCTTTTTGGCCGGAATTGCAGCTTTGCTTCGCATTAAGATAGGAGCTTAGCAGATCATTCGGATTATAGCTCTCAAGTTCGCTATTCTCGGTGGAAAGCTCTTGGACATCCTCTTTGAGTAATTTGAAACTACCCGGGTCAAATCTGCTTCGGCTCACCCACTTGCTCTCTTCTTGTACCAGAGTGATCTTTTGGTTTATATGATCAAAACTGTAGGTCTGTATGCGCTCATTCCGTGTCGTCTTTTTGATCTTGACAAAAGTATCGGGTAGGTAGACCCCTTCGATAATACGACCCTTGCTAATAAAAGTATCAGAACGTTTTGCAGTCAACGTCGCGGCGGTACCGGCTGTTGTAGCAACCAGTCTTATCTCATACTTTCCGTCTGATTCTGACAAGGTGACATCTGCATAACCGACTTTTCCAAACATACCGACATCAACATCATAACGGGTGGAAAAATCCATTGATAATAATGAACATGCGTATATCATAGTGATAAAAAACATTCTCATAACCGACTCCTCTTATCTTTATAGTATAAATCATTAAAGTGTTGAAATTGTGTACGTTGAAGGCAGAATGCTTTGCTATAATACGTTCATGAAACTAATTCTGAAAACTGTCCTTACTCTCTTTATGATGTTTTCTTTTAATGCCTGTCAACTTTTTGAAGACTCTCCCGAACTTCAGGAGAAAAAACAGATACTGGAACTGAAAAAGATCCAGGCAGCTCAGGAAAAAGAGCTCGCTGCACTTGAGATGCAAAAATCACTTGCAGCAATAGAAAAAGAGAAAGTTCTGGGACTGCAAAAGATGCAGAACGAACTCAAAGAAAAAGAGCTGAGTACGAACAGTGAAAAAGAATTAGAGCTTATCAAACAGAAAATAGCCTTGCAAGAGAGCAATAATACGCTTAGCTTTCAACTCTATCTCTTCGTCTTTTTGGCTTTGGTGATCATTGTCATCGCTTTCTTTGTCTTTTATTTTTTGAAACGTAAACGTGAAGATGAACTGCGGGCATATAATGACAACCTGAAAAAGTATTTTTATATGAAAGAGAATACTGCCAGACTTAAGATCGCAGAGAAGATATTGGATACGATAGCGGAGGGTGATCTGAGTTCAGAAAACCAGCAAAAGCTGATCAATGCTTTTGCAAAAGAGAACTCTGCTACGCAGAACGATACGGTTGACTCTTTGTTTGAAGACAAAGAGGATGAGAATGATGCTGAGATCATTGCAACGATCGAACATAAAAAGGACGATAATGAAGTCAACTAATGAAACTTCAAACAAAAAGACCCCTACCTTGAGTTTTGAAGACTTTGATATCGGTAATGCCGTATTGGCAGGGGTAAAAGATGCGGGTTATATCACACCTACACCCATTCAGGAAGCCTCTCTTCCTTTTGCCTTGAAAGGACGGGATATCTCGGCTTCGGCAAAAACAGGGACAGGTAAGACAGCGAGTTTTTTACTCCCTATTATCCAAAGATTGATACTTGATCCCAAAGAAGAGGGGTTTAATCATCCGCGTGCTTTGGTGATCGCGCCGACCAGAGAGCTGGCACGCCAGATAGGTGAAAGTTTTGTAGTCTTTGCATCCCATACAAAACTGAAATCCCTTGTACTTGATGGCGGCGGAAAACTGCAGACTCAGGCCAAGAAGATACAGTCCGGTGTGGATGTCATCATCGCAACGCCGGGCCGTCTGATAGATCTGGACAAACTGAAGCAATTAAGCCTGAGCAAGATCGAAGTCCTGGTACTGGATGAAGCAGATACGATATTTGATATGGGGTTTATACGTGATCTTGAAGCGATAATAGCACTGCTTCCCGAAAAATATCAGACCATGCTTTTCTCGGCGACATTTCCCCCTGTTGTGAAACGCTTGAGCGAAGACCTGTTGAAAAATCCTGAACACATCACGGTAGACCGTCTGGGAACGACGGCAGATGATATCAAGCAGGTCGTCTATTCTGTCGACAAAGATAAGAAGTCTGAACTTCTTTCTTATATGATAGGCGTGCAAAACTGGCAGCAGGTGCTGGTCTTTACCCGCACAAAGGTCTTGGCACAGAAGATAGAAGAAGACCTTATCCGTGACGGCCTGACGGCAAGTTCAATCCATGGTGACAAAAAACAGGGCGCACGTACCAAGGCACTTAATGCTTTTAAGGAAGGAAAGTTCAGGGTCCTTGTCGCAACGGATATCGCTGCCCGCGGTCTTGACATAGAAAACCTTCCTTATGTCGTCAACTATGATCTTCCCAAACATTCTACGGAATATATACACCGTGTCGGGCGGACAGGACGGGCCGGGAACAAAGGTCTGGCCGTCTCGTTTGTCTCGCCTAATGATGAGGGTATGCTGAAAAACATCGAGCAGCTTTTAAGGAAGCCTATACCGCAGCGCCGTATCAGAGGCTATGAGCCGGAAAAAAGGACTGAAGGAAAGCAGCGCCATTATGAAGGCAACAAAGACGAGAAGATCAGAGGGGCTTTCGGGCATAAAAAGAAAAAGGCACCGGCTAAGAGCAAGAAAACGACAAAACGAAACGGCGGTGCTGCTGCAGCAAAAAAAGTCGAAGATCAGAAAAAACAGAGTGCATCGCGCTCGAAGAAGCGTAAATAATGGAACCGTTTACATGGCTTAGTGCCGTCAAGTCGAAGGAGCAATTGACTACCTTGATCGCCTTGACTGAAGAAGGTGTCCTAGAAGAGATCTTCATAGCCCAGAGTGTCGACGCGGGTGTGGCCGGTGAAAATTGGCCTGTCGGTCAGGTGCTTGTATTTGCTTTTTCTGCTTCTGAAGCAGTCGAGAAAAGACTGCAGGAGATCGCACCTACGATAAGTCTTGATAGCCTCGATGACAGTCATTTTGAAGTAAATGACGGAGTCTACACGCTTAAATATGTCTTTTATCCTGAATCTGAGGCGCAAGAAGAGCAAATCATTGCACTTCTTGTTTAAACTCTGATATACTTATGCGATTAAAAATATTACGAGGGACACATAATTCTTAAACTACCAAAAAGTATCGCCAATCTTGAAATGGATGATATTGGCGATAACCTGCTTTATTACGACTACAGCATCAAACATCTTTTAAAGCTTGATCAAAAAGGTATGGATAAAGAGTCGCCTGAATATCTAAGTTCTTACCGTTCTTTTGAGGGAGCGGTATATGAGAACTATCTGTATGAAAAACTTCTTATCTACATGAAAGAAAACCCTCAGATCGGCCAATTTATACTAAAAGGGCCGCATGCAAAGACCTCCGATTCCCTCTCTAACTCCTTATATGTCAATAATAAAGGACAGATCGTCTATAGGACGCGTTCAATCGAGATCAACGAGTTTGACGGGATCATCTATAACGAAAAAGAGATCTATTTTATAGAGATGACACTTATCAAGTCGGTGACGAATCTAAAGCGCCGCCTGCGCAAGAAGAAAGCATTGCTGGAAGTCCTCTTTCCTGATCATGAGATCAAGGCGCTAATTATCTTATGCGAAGGTGTCAGCGGCAGTAGGCAGCTTCCTGATTATTGTACTGTCTGGATAACGAAGCCTTTTATTGCTGAAGATGTCTATGCTTGGCTAAAAGACAAGCATCGAAGAAAAAGACTTCCCTTTATCCGTCATGAAGCTGAGAACCTTGTCGGTGATGAAGTGATGGATGTCTTTCCTTTTAGATATTACAACTCGCTTGGCTGGATGCTTCGCCGTTTACGGGCCAAAAAGAACTCTGTCATCAATATGGGATTTCTGACGACTGAGGTGTGTACCCGCTATATCGATCTTTTTACCAAGGTTTATCTCGGTTATATGGATAAATCAGAGTTTGAAAAGATGTATCCCGAAGTTCCCAATGTGACGGAACAGGTAGTCGTCTCTATAGAGAAAGACCATACGGGTGCACTTTTACTGACTTACTTTATGCAGCATTCGCGTAAAAAGCTTGATAATGTCATCATCAAAAACGAAAAGGCAACGGTAGCCAAAAAGGACCCCTACGGGATATCCGTGACCGAAGTCTTTCACGTCCTGCGTATTATGGACGAATCCTACAACCTCTCTATCAAAAACATCAAAGTCGTCGAGAAACTTTTACGTTCACTGGATACGGATCAGGATTAAAACCCTTCCAGCAAGACATGCCAGATCCTATCGATCTCTTTATCGTTTAAAAAGAGAGTCGATCCTGTGGCAAAAAGTTCTTTCAATGCATCGATATTGATCGGAAGGGCATGAATACATTCGGCATGCGCAGGCAAGAAAGCACGAATAAGCGTGATCTTCTCTTTTATCTCCGACTCACAAAAAAAACAGACCATCTCCTGATGAAGCCGGCCTTCAAAAGCCAAAAGCCTGATATAGGACTCGATAGCGATACGTTTGGGGTTTTGTGTCTGCCAGATCAGAGCGGCTTCCTCAAGTAGTTCAAAATAAAAAGGGTCCAGTTCATTACTGTCTTGAAGGTGTTTGTGAAAGAGGGCTGTAAACTGCTGCCATACAAACAGACGGCTTCGGTCTGTTATCCAGACAAAGCCAAGTTGCATGACATCTCTCAAGCGGTCTATGCTTGATTTTACAGAGGCTTCCGTCTCAAAATCTATTTTGAAACCGAGATTGATCTGCCCGTGGCGTGCCCCGTAGAAACGATAAAGTGTATATAAGGAATGATGCGTTAGAATAGTGACTATAACATCTTCGTCGCGCGCTTTATTGACGTTGATTATATACCCTTGCAAATGTACTCACTTTTGTCTGTATTTGAGTGAATTTTACACTTCTGAGCCAGATTCCTTCCTTAATTCCTTATGATTTAAATAACTTTTAACCAATATGTTTATATAATGCACTACCAAATTTCTTAAATATGACAAGTTTGTTTAATACAAGCTTAAATTATAAAAAGAATTTATGAATTTATGCGAAAGGTCTTAACTTGAATAAAAGATTGACTTCATTTAAAGATAACTGTGGATTTGGATTAGTTGCAAGTATTAACAACATTCCTTCTCATGACTATTTGGAAAACGCCATAACTGCCTTAGAGCGCATGATGCACCGTGGTGCTGTCGCGGCTGACGGTAAGACAGGTGACGGTTCGGGACTTCTTCTGTCTATGCCTAAAAAGTTTATGACAAAAAAAGCAGAAGAGGCGGGTGTCGACCTTCCTGAAGAATATGCAGTCGCTATGGTCTTCAGCAAGAACCCTTCTGATCTGGATGTCTTAGAGTCAATGTGTGAGAAAAACGACCTGAAAGTGATCTGGAAGCGTCCTGTCCCTGTGGACAAGAAAGCGCTTGGAAAACAGGCTCTTGCTTCTTTGCCGTCAATGACTCAGGTCTTTATCAAAGCGAACTCTCTTATCTCGACAAAACGTTTTGATGCACTGTTGTACCTGACACGTAAAGAGACAGAACATGCATTGATCGAAGATGAGAACTTCTATATCCCGTCTATGTCTTCTCGTGTGCTTTCGTACAAAGGTCTTGTCATGCCTACGACGATCAAGCAGTTCTATATCGATCTTCAAGATAAAGACTTTGAGATATCTTTCTCACTGTTTCACCAGCGCTTTTCAACAAATACGCTTCCACAGTGGCGTCTTGCCCAGCCGTTTAGAGCTGTTGCGCACAATGGTGAGATTAACTCGGTCGAAGCCAACCGTTTTAATGTCGAAGTAAAATCAGAGTCTGTGAAGTCTGAGGTCTTTTCAGACGAAGAGATCAAAAGAATACTTCCAATCTTGCAAGAAGGTTCTTCTGACTCGGCATCGGCGGACAACTTCTTTGAGTTCTTGTTGGCAAACGGAACAGATTTCTTTAAAGCAGCCCGTTCTATCATCCCGGCACCTTGGCAAAATGCTCCGCATATGGACGCTGAACTGAGAGCTTTTTATGAGTACAACTCGACAGTGTTCGAAGCTTGGGACGGACCGGCTGCATTTTCATTGACAGACGGCCGTTATATCGGTTGTGTCCTTGACAGAAACGGTCTTCGTCCTTCAAAATATATCATCACAAAAGACGGGATGCTTCTTATCTCAAGTGAATACGGGGTCTTGGATATTGATGAAGACAATATTGTAGAGCGTAACCGTCTTCAGTCAGGTGAGATGATCGGACTTGACCTTAAGTACGGAAAAGTACTCAAAGACAAAGACATCAACGATTATCTTAAGGGTTCTAATCCTTATATGAAGTGGCTGAACGAGAACATGATCTATCTTCAGGAACATGTGGATGAGCAGTATGTCAAGTTCTGTGATTATAAGAAAGAGGAACTGCTGGCACGCCAGCGTTTCTTCAACTACACCCACGAAGTCATCGAGCAAGTCATTGAGCCGATGATGAAAGACGGAAAAGAAGCGGTCGGTTCTATGGGTGATGATACACCTATGGCTGCATTCTCTGAAAAACAGAGAACCTTCTCTGATTTCTTTAAACAAAAGTTCGCACAGGTGACAAACCCGCCGATCGATTCGATCCGTGAGAAAGTCGTTATGTCTTTGAACACAGGCTTTGGCGAAGTCCATAACATCCTGGACGATGCTTCTTCGCATGCACACCGTCTAAAAGCGATCTCGCCAATTGTCACGAAAGAAAAACTGTCGGTGCTTCTTTCATTCGGTGAGGAGAACAACGCACGTTTTCAGGCATGTTACAAAAACAGGACCTTCTCGACAGCTTTCAGCGGAAATATGAAGGTGGCTCTCGAGACGCTTGTAGCCTCCATCTCAAAATCGGTCACTGAAGAGGGTGTGCGTATTGTCGTTCTTTCGGATGAGGAGTTTTCAGAAGAAAAAGCCGTGATACCTATGCTTATGGCAGTAGGCCGTCTGAATCAGACACTTCTTAAAGACGGGAACCGCCACTTGGTGTCTATCGTCGCACAGACGGGTGAAGTATACGATTCACACTCGGCAGCAGCGATGATAGCCTTTGGTGCATCGGCTGTCTTCCCGTATCTCTTGTTCTCGTCAGCATTGGAACGTCTGGATCAGAGCGAAGGCCTGACTATGTCATGTCATGATGCGATGAAGTCCGTTCATATGGCTTTGAACAGCGGTCTTTTGAAGATCATGTCCAAGATGGGTATCTCAACGATCGCATCGTATAGAAACTCGAGTCTTTTCGATATTCTCGGTCTTTCGTCTGAGATCTGTTCTGAGTGTTTTGCAGACGGCCAATCGCTTATTCCTGGTCTTGGTTATGCAGATATCCAAGAAAGAATCGAAAAAGCACATGCAGCCGCTTTTGAAGACACAGGATTTAGATCTATCTTCCCTCTGACTATCGGAGGCTTTTACAAGTTCTACAACGGAGGAGAATATCATGACTTCGGTCCTGCTGTTATCCATTCGATCCATAAAGTCGTAGAGAGCGGCAAGAAAGAAGATTTCGAGTCACTTAAGAATCTGATCAATAAACGCGGACAGAAGTTTATCCGCGATTTTATAGAGATCAAGTCAGACAGAAAAGCAATTGATATTTCCGAGGTAGAACCGAAAGAAGAGATCTTCAAACGACTTGCCTCAGCAGCTATGTCTTTGGGCTCGATCTCTCCGGAAGCACACGAATGTATTGCCGAAGCGATGAACACCATAGGCGGTATGTCAAACTCGGGTGAGGGCGGTGAAGACTCTGAACGCTTCGGTACAATCCGTAATTCAAAGATCAAGCAAGTCGCTTCGGGCCGTTTTGGTGTCACACCTGCGTATTTACGATCTGCTGAAGAGATACAGATCAAAGTCGCTCAGGGTGCTAAACCGGGTGAAGGGGGACAGCTTCCAGGCCATAAGGTAACAGAACTGATCGCACGTCTGCGCCATACTGTTGCAGGTGTTACACTGATCTCACCTCCACCGCACCATGATATCTATTCGATCGAGGACCTTGCACAGCTGATCTATGATCTTAAGCAGGTCAATCCAAACGCGACTATCGCAGTCAAGCTGGTCTCGACGGCGGGTGTCGGTACAATCGCAGCGGG
>JBFEIF010000006.1:0-38916 GCA_041553795.1 Sulfurimonadaceae bacterium | reverse complement strand
TTAACCAAGGAACGACTTTGACCGAGTGGATAGAAAAGATCGAATCAGCAGACTCTCCTTCAGCGATAGAAGAGATCCGTATTGCAGTTTTTGGGAAAAAAGGCGTCTTGACGATGGCTTTTGCAGAGATGAAAAATGCGGCAAATGAAGACAAGGCACGTATTGCTAAAGAGCTAAATGAACAAAAAGCCAATCTCAACACACTTTTAAATGAGAAGAAGATTGTATTAGAGACGCGTGCACTTCAAGAAGCTATGAAGGCCGAAGGTATTGATGTCTCTCTTTTTTCACCTACAAGCGAACGCGGTGCGACACACCCGGTTATGGATACAATGGACAGAGTCATCGAATATTTTTCCAATCTGAATTTCTCGGTTGAGACAGGGCCGATGGTAGAAGATGACTTTCATAACTTTGAAGCATTGAACCTTCCTAAGTACCATCCTGCACGCGACATGCAGGATACATTTTATTTTAAAGACGAGATGCTTCTGCGTACACACACTTCTCCGGTTCAGATCAGAACTATGATGAACACGAAGCCTCCTATCCGTATGATCGCACCGGGTTCTGTATTTAGACGTGACTTCGATATTACACATACACCGATGTTCCATCAGATCGAAGGACTTTTAGTCGATGATAAGGGTAAGGTCTCTTTTGCAAACCTGAAGTTTATTCTTGAAGGGTTTCTGCATCATATGTTCGGCGATGTCGACGTACGTTTCCGTCCCTCTTTCTTTCCTTTTACAGAACCTTCTGCCGAAGTTGATATCTCTTGTATCTTCTGTGGCGGTGAGGGATGCCGTGTCTGTTCTAAGACAGGCTGGCTGGAAGTACTTGGCTGCGGTATCGTCGATCCGAATGTCTTTTCAGCAGTAGGGTATAAAGATGTAAGCGGATATGCATTTGGCCTAGGAATAGAGCGTTTTGCTATGCTTATTCATCAGATACCGGATCTTAGGTCCTTATTTGAAGGCGAAGTTAGACTATTGGAGCAATTTAGATGATTATTACAAAAAGCTGGTTGAACGAGTGGATCGATATAGAAGAAAAAAGTGGTGAAGAGCTTTGTAAGACATTTAATGCGATTGGGCTCGAAGTAGACAGGCATGAACGTTATTGTGTCCCTGCAAAGATCGTTATCGGATATGTCATCTCTTGTGAGAAACATCCGGATGCCGAAAAACTGAATATCTGTCAGGTCGATATTGGTACGGCTGTTCGCCAAATCGTCTGCGGTGCGTCGAATGTACGTGCGGATATCCATGTAGCAGTTGCGACTATCGGAGCAGAGATGCCGGGAGGTCTTAAGATCAAGCCAGTACAACTCCGCGGTGTCGAATCGGAAGGCATGATCTGTTCTTCTACAGAGCTTGGACTTCCTGCTTTGGAAGAAGGGATAATGATCCTGGATGATTCCATAGGCGAATTGAAACAGGGGAATGAACTGTGTAAAAATCCGTATTTCAATGATGAGCTTATTGAGATTGAACTTACGGCTAACCGCGGTGACTGCCTTAGTGTGAACGGTGTTGCACGTGACCTCTCGGCAGCTTACGATATCGAACTCAAGGAACGCCAAAAAGCGGTCGCTGAAGAGAAGCAACTTGGTATCGGCCGTATTCTGCAGTTGACACATCCGAAAAGCTCGGATGTCAATCTGATGTACAAGGCTTTTAAGCAAAACAGTTTTGATCTGCCGCTTCTTTTGCGTCTTCGTATGGCGATGTTGGAAGAAAAGTGCCAGTCAGCTATCGATGCATTGTTGTTCTATGCGACCTACAGTTCAGGTGTCATCCTGCGCGCATACGGTTACAGCGCTTTTCCTATGTCACATGATAAAGCACAGATCACTCTTGATATGGATGAAAACGGTTATGCCGTAACAATGGGTAAAGAAAAAGCATCAACTGTGGGGATCATCCAGTATGACAGTTCTCGTGTCAGACCTGAAGATGAGATTGTTGTGATTGAGGCTTCATACATCCACCCGGATACAATCTCACAGAAGATGGCTGAGAAGAAGATCGAGAACGGTCCTCTTTTTTATCGCACTTCCCGCGGGTCTGAGCCGGATCTTGATTTTGGTATTGAGTATTGCCAGGAACTTTTCAATACCTATGCTCAGACAGAGATATTCGGCGGTACCTTAGAACTGCGATCTAAACATGAAGAGATCGTACTGCATATGAGTATGGAAGATATTAACAATATCATCGGTATGGATGTGGAAAAGACACAGGTGACACAGCTGCTGAAAAATCTTGGATTTACAATGTTGAAATCTCAAGCGGGTCAGATCGTTGTCGGTGTACCTCAGTTCAGACACGATATATCGCATGAACAGGATATTGTCGAAGAGATAGTCCGTTTGATCGGTATTGACAATATTCCTTCGAAGCCTTATGCATTTACTGAAAAAGCACATGAGAATGATGCCAGTATCTTTTTTTCAAAACGCAAATACTACCGTCAAAAAGCTGCGGATTGCGGTTTTTTCGAATCAGTACACTTTGTCTTTAACGAAAGAGCAAAGCTTCAATCCCTGGGTTTTGATGTCGTTGACAAAGAGCTTGATCTGCTTAATCCTATCGCCGGGACACTTGATACGCTCCGTTCGACATTGCTGGTCGGTCTTTTGGATGCTGCAAGCACAAATACAAAAGCCGGACGTAAACAGGTCAAACTCTTTGAAGTAGGTTCTGTCTTTGATACGAAGCGCATCGAATCTGTCAATATGGCATTTGTGTTTTCAGGAGATGCAAGTTCCGAAAGTATTTCGAATCATGGAAAACCTTCTGCAATCGGATTTGAAAGCTTTGTGCAAAATATTTCCAATGTTATCGGAAGTTTTGAACTGCGTGCTCTCGAAGCCAAGCATGGACTTGCTCATCCGTATCAGAATGCCGAAATCCTTGTCGATGGCAAGAGTATTGGGACACTTTTCAAACTGCACCCTTCTATTCAAAAAGAGTATGACCTTGAAAGCACATACTTCTGTGAGATTAAGTTCGATACTTTGAAATATGAGCTTAATGTTTTTTCTGCGTATTCGAAATATCAGGCTTCCTACAGGGACCTTTCTGTCGTCATCCCGAAATCTTTACGATATGCAGAGTTAAAGAGCGTCATAGAGGAAGCCCAAAGTAAAGAAGTCGTCCGTTTTTATCCTGTTGACACCTACGAAAGTGCCGAACTCGGAGATATGATGAGTCTGACACTTCGGTTTATGCTTCAATCAGAAGAGAAGACATTGGAAGAAGAGGATATCACGTCATCGATGGATTCGATATTGGGTGCGCTTAATGAGAAATTGGGGATAAGTCTACGATGAAAACAGCCACGATCTATTCTGCTGCAGAAGGTTTTGAGCTAAGATGTGATGCCATAGCACCGGATAAGTCTATTTCCCACCGCTCGGCAATGTTCTCTGTTTTAGCAAAAGGGGAATCTGTAATCGAGAATTTCTTACGTGCTGAAGACACCTTAAACACACTTCAGATCGTAAAAGACCTGGGTGCTGATGTGGTCGATGACGGTACGGTGATCCGTATCAGTTCAAACGGGATCAAAGAACCTTTTGATATTTTAGATTGTGGAAACTCGGGAACCGGTATGCGTCTGTTTTGCGGCCTCTTAGCTTCTGCAAAAGGCCATTTTATCTTAACGGGTGACGAATATCTTAAACGCCGTCCTATGAAACGGGTTACAGGTCCTTTAAGAGATATTGGTGCCTTTCTTGACGGTCGAGAAGACGGGAATCTTGCCCCCTTAAGCATACGCGGGGGTAGTCTTAAAGCTTTCAACTATACATCCAAGATCGCTTCTGCCCAGGTGAAATCGGCGATGATCTTGGCGGCACTCTCAGCAGACGGTGAATGTACGTATGAAGAACCTGAACTCAGTCGTGATCATACGGAACGTATGTTAAAAGGAATGGGTGCAGAACTTGAAGTTAATGGTCTGAAAACGACGATAAAACCGCTTAAAGGTCTTCTGGAACCGCTTCATATCCGTGTGCCTTCTGATCCCTCTTCGGCTTTTTTCTTTGCAGTAGCGGCAGCGATCACGCCGGAAGCCAAAGTTGTTATTGAAGGTGTGACCTTTAACCCTACCCGTATCGAAGCCTTTAAAGCTCTTGAGAAGATGGGAGCCAAGATCTCTTATCTCCTTAAGGATGAGAAGTATGAACCGATCGGTGATATTACTGTCGAATATGCACCCTTAAAAGCGATCACAGTCGAAGAAAATATCTCATGGCTTATAGATGAACTTCCGGCACTTTCAATCGCTATGGCTTGTGCGGAGGGGACCAGTGTCGTCAAGAACGCGGAAGAACTTCGTGTGAAAGAGAGTGACCGTATCTCTACGGTCGTCGACAATCTGAATCATTGCGATATCAAGACGACGGAATACGAAGACGGCTACACCGTCACAGGCGGTATACTTCAGCCTGCCTTGATCAACTCTTTTGGCGATCACCGTATAGCGATGAGTTTTGCTGTTGCAGGATTAAAATGCGGGATGAAGATAGAAGACATTGACTGTATTCAGACTTCATTTCCAAACTTTTTTGATATCTTGAATAAGGTTACAAAGGTTGAACTATGAACGTGAAATTGGCTGAGAACTACGGGTTTTGTTTTGGTGTGAAACGTGCGATTAAGATTGCAGAAGAGAATATCGGCGCATCGACTTACGGCCCTTTGATCCACAATTCGAAAGAGATCGACCGTCTGAAAGAAGACTTTAAGGTCTCTTTGGTGGAAGATATCTCAACCTTTAAAGCAGGGGACAAGGCTGTTATTCGTACTCATGGTATTCCTAAGAACGAGTTGGCTTCCCTTCATGAAAAGAACATCGAAGTCATCGATGCGACCTGTCCCTATGTGACAAAGCCTCAGCAGATCTGTGAAGAGATGAGTAAAGAAGGCTATGATATTGTCATCTTTGGAGATGCTGAACATCCGGAGATCAAAGGTGTTATGTCGTATGCTCAAAAAGGTGCGATAGTAGTTGAAAGCGTTGAAGAACTTGAATCACATCGCTTTAGTGAAAAGATCGCCGTCGTGGCTCAGACGACACGTAAAGTAGATGAGTTTATGAAGATCTGTAACTTTCTTATACGTTCGCATAAAGAAGTCCGTGTTTTCAATACGATCTGTAATGCGACCTTTGACAATCAAGATGCCGTTCGTAAATTGGCCAAAGAGTCGGACGTGATGATCGTGATCGGCGGGAAGAACTCGTCTAATACTAAGCAACTGCATGCTATTTCCAAAGAAGACTGTGCCGACTCTTATCTTGTCGAAGGGCCTGATGATCTTGAAGCATCATGGTTTGTCGGGAAAGAGGAGTGCGGTATCAGTGCCGGCGCATCGACACCTGACTGGATCATCCAGCAGGTGATGGAGAAGATCAAAAGTTTTTAGAAAAACTCCATGTCGCCTTCCTCTTCGGAAGGTGGAACGATAAGTGTTATGATCTGCTGTATACTAAGGGCCGTAGGCTCATGTATATGATGGATGTTCTTCATAGCCAGACTTTCTACTGAAAAGCGTTCTATATACCGCTCCATATCAGCACTTACTGCGTCAAACAGCATCAATACACTCTGCGGGTCTATCTTCATGATCTCAATAAAAGAGTCCTGGTTACTTTCTATTGTACTGGCAAGTTCGGCAAAGCTTGTAGATAGTAGATCAAGATAAGGTGAATAATAGACTAAAACGGATGATGCCTTTGAAAGGTTTTGTGCTATTCTATGTATCTCTGTTGTCTCAGGCTCTTCCGTATAGCGGGCAATGACCTCAGGTATCTCGGTAAAGATCTCACTGAGGTCTGCACAATGATCTGACAAGAAAAGAACATTTTCAATACCTTCATCGGCATCTTCGCGAAAGTACTCTTCTATGACCTCATGCGAAACAGTCCCGATCTCCGTGATAGCATCGGATGAATAGGCTTTTGGGATGCTCTTTTTGCAGTCTTGCATCATGGCCCCAAGTTGTTGATGCTTTGTCTCTGCGGCATTGCTTTTTGTACGCAGTTCAATATTCTGTTTCTCCAAAAGGGCGTTTTTCTCATTGAGTTCATGGATAAGCTCGATATTGACTATCTGGGTATAAGCATCTCTGCAGACAGAATAGAGTGAAGCAATAAGATCATCCATATGCATTGGCTTAAGGATGAATCCGTCAGCTCCAGCCTTGATAAGGTTCATCAGAATATCCGATTGGTCATGCGCAGATACGATAGTGACCTTCTGTTCTGCATTGATCTCTTTGATGTGTTTACACATATCAATACCGTTCATATTAGGCATATTGACATCGCTGATGATAAGGTCATATAGCTTGTCATTGTACTTATTTAGAGCGTCTAATCCGTCTTCTGCGGTATCGATAGTTTTGAACAACATCTTGAAAAGAGTTTCTGTCTCATTTCTGAGTGCTTTATCATCTTCTACATATAAGACATTGAGGTTTTTTGAATATTTGTGTAGATCTTTGATGGTAAGCATAGTTCTCCAATATAAGACATCGTTCAATCGTGTTATTTATAATGTTATCTGCGTAATTTGTAAAAAAAGCTTAATCCTGATCATTATAGCAAAAAGGGGAGTGGTCTACTTGGCTAAACCGGAACAGCTTATAATTTTCATAATTTCTTCCAATTCTAAAGATATAACAAGAAAAACTTAGCTATAATTTGCAAATTTTTATTATAGGGTGCCTCCAGAAGGTGCCCGTTACAAGGGATATTTGTATGGCTCAAGAGCTCGAACCAATGGAAGAAGAAAACTTTGCTGCGATGTTTGAAGCATCAGAAAAACGTTCTGAAGAATCAAACCGTATAGCTGAAGGTATCATCGTTGAGATCCAAGAAGATAAAGCACTCGTAGATGTGGGTGAAAAACTAGAAGGTATTCTATACCTAAATGAGATTCAAGACGAATCAGGTGCATTGAAATACAATGTTAATGACAGTATTCAGGTAATGATCACAGGATATCGTAATGAGCGTCCTAAGATCTCTCATAAGAAGGTCCTTGAGCAGCTTAAGACTTTAGAATTTATCAAAGCTCACAAAGACGATTATGAAGACCTTATCGTTGAACCGACGATCACAAAGATGAATCGTGGTGGATATATTCTTGAACTTGACGGTGTGTCTTTCTTCATGCCTCGTTCTCTTGCAGCACTTAAAGATGATGAAGATGTTATCGGCCGAAAGGTCAAAGCAGCTGTTGTTAAGATCGACGAAGCTGAGTCTTCAATCGTACTTTCACGTCGTAAACTTCTTAATGAAGACCGCAAAAAGCGTAAGCAGATTATTGATGCGCTGATGGAAGAAGATGTCGTTGTCGAAGGTACTATCAAAAAGATCACTTCTTACGGTATGTTCGTAGATGTCGGCGGTGTCGATGGTCTTGTCCATTATAACGAGATCTCTTACAAAGGGCCGGTAAACCCGTCTAAGTATTATAAAGAGGGTGATGTCGTTGAATGTAAAGCGATCAGCTATGACAAAGACAAGCGTCATCTTTCCCTTTCTATTAAGGCAGTTATGTCTGATCCATGGGAAGAAGTAGAATCTGAACTTGATGAAGGTGATACTATCTCTGTAACTGTCTCTAATGTCGAGCCGTACGGTGTGTTTGTTGACCTTGGTAATGATATTGAAGGTTTCTTGCATGTATCTGAAATCACATGGGACAAGAACATCAAATCGCCAAAAGACTACCTTGAAGTAGGACAGGAGATTGATGTTGAAGTTATCGAGATCGACCCTAAGAAGCACAAGCTTCGTGTTTCACTGAAGAGTCTTTTACCTAAGCCGTTCGACGAATTTGTAAAGACGACTAAAGAAGGTGATATCATCACTGGTACAGTAACGACACTGACAGACTTCGGTGCTTTTGTTAAGATCGGTACAGTAGAAGGTCTATTACATAACCAAGACTGTTCATGGGACAAAAACGTCAAAGCCAAAGACCTTTATAAGGTAGGTGACGAAGTTGAAGTGAAGGTCGTTAAGATCAACCGTGAAGAAGAGAAAATATCTCTTAACCGTAAAGCACTTCTTGAAAGTCCTGTTGATAAGTTTGCTAAAGAGCACAAAATCAATGAGATCGTCAAAGGTAAGATCCGTGATGTCAAGGACTTCGGTGTTTTCGTTTCACTTGAAGGTGACATGGATGCGCTTATCCGTAATGAAGATCTTGAGCCTTTAGTCGCTGAAGACCTGAAAGCCGGTGACGATATCGAAGCAGTCATTGCTGTTATCGATGCTAAACGTGATCGTATTCGTCTTTCGGTTAAAAAACTTCAGCGTTTACAAGACCAGGTTATCCTGGATGAAGTAAATGCACAAAATGACGAAGGCAACTCTCTGGGTGATCTTATTAAAGACCAGCTAAAGTAAGCTAAATGCACACAATGCTTGCAAAATGGCTTTTTCCGGCAATTTTTGTCGGTGTGGCCTTCTTTTTGATTCTCTTTTTGGTTCAAGTGAATCAAACGGATGCAAGCATATATGCCGATAAGGCAGATATTCCCCAAGCTCAAACATTACCTGACGTGCCCAACAAAGAAAAATGGATAGAACGTTTTTCTGAGCATGAAAGTCAGGGATACTTTTATCCTGTTACCGAGATCTTTGTAGAAGTGGATCTCAAAGACCCTCCGTCCAAAGCTGAACTCTATCAGCTTAAAGCAGGAGACTTGGATCCCTATCAACTTTTTTGTCTTAAAGAAGTACTAAAACAGTACGGCCTTAAGTATATGTTTGAACAGAACAAAGATATGATGAGACTGGTTATCTACTCTGAAAACCTGCCTCAACTAAAAAATATAGTGAAAACATTAAAAAATTATGCTATAAATGCAAGCATAATCAAGATAATTAAATAAAAGAATATTTTTAACGTCTATACGATGTTATGAAGGAAATCTCTATGTCAAAGCCAAAAGTAGTAGTTTGTGACCATATTCATGAAGCCGGTCTTGAAATGCTTAAGAACGACGACCAAATAGAATATATATTTGCAGCTGATATTGATAAGACAGCTCTTTTAGATGTTATCGCGACAGCTGATATCGCTATTACACGTTCGTCAACGGATGTTGATGATAAGTTTATCAATGCGGCCAAAAAGCTTAAAGCTGTTATCCGTGCAGGCGTCGGTGTTGATAACGTAGATATCGACGGATGTTCAAAAGAAGGTATTATCGTAATGAACGTACCGACTGCCAACACTATTGCTGCAGTGGAACTGACAATGACGCATATGCTTTCATGTATGCGTATGTTCCCATACTCACATGATCATCTTAAAAACCAGCGTATTTGGAAGCGTGAGAAGTGGTACGGTTATGAGATGAAAGGCAAGCGTCTTGGTGTCATCGGTTTTGGTAATATCGGAAGCCGTGTCGCTATCAGAGCTAAGTCGTTTGAGATGGATATCGTGGCATATGACCCTTATATCTCTTCATCAAAGGTGACAGACCTTGGTATGAAATATACGAAGAACTTTGAAGATATCCTGGCATGTGATATCATCACTATCCATACGCCTAAGAACCAAGAGACTCTTAACATGATTGATGAAGAAGAGATTGCTAAGATGAAAGACGGCGTAGTCCTTATCAATTGTGCACGCGGCGGACTCTACAACGAAGAAGCTTTGTATAACAATCTGAAATCAAAAAAGATACGCTTTGCAGGTATTGATGTATTTAACAAAGAACCGGCAACAGATCATCCTCTTCTTGATCTTGATAATATCGTCGTCTCTCCTCACCTTGGGGCGAATACTTTTGAATCACAGTACAACATCGGTGTACAGGCAGCGGCACAGGCCTTGAATGCTGCAAAAGGTATCGAGTATAAGAATGCGTTTAACCTTCCTATCGATGAGACAAAGATACCTGCATTTGTAAAACCGTATTTGGAACTCTCGCAAAAGACTGCTTTCCTGGCGGCACAGATCAACAAGGCGCCGATCAAATCGATCAAAGTCTCTGCACAGGGAGAAATAGCGGCTTATTTGAAGTCTCTGATGACTTTCGTGACAGTAGGTGCTATGACAGAGTCTCTTGGCGAGAATATCAATTATGTCAATGCTGAGTTCGTCGCTCAAGACAGAGGCGTTGCTTTGGATTTTGAAGAAGAAGCGAACACAAGTATCTATAAGAACAGGATCACTGTCAAGATCACGACAGAGAAAGACGCGACCTCTATCTCTTCGACTATTTTTGATGAAGATGTTCAGCGTATAGTCGATATCAACGGTTTTGACCTTGATATTGAACCAAAAGGTGATCTGATCTTGTTCCAAAACACGGATGTTCCAGGCGTTATCGGACATATCGGTACAACCCTCGCAAAACATAATGTCAATATTGCCGACTTCCGTCTTGGACGCAATAAAAACCAGGCCTTGGCAGTTATCATTGTCGATTCTAAAGTCTCTAAAGAGACACTTAAAGAGCTTTCAGAACTTGAAGCCTGTGTCAGTGTCGATTACGCACGACTGTAATCACTTCCTTACTGCCTTTCAAGGCAGTGCCCCTCTTAAGTCTCTTTCTCTCTAAACAACTTGTTGAATATATGCCATTGTTATGAAGTTTGTGTGTCCTTGCGAACAAACGAAGATTTTAAGACATCAAACCAGTTTTGGGGCAGAGAGATAGCTTCCCTGAAAATACTTTATACCTACTTTTTCAAGCGCATCTTTAACGCTCTTATTCTCAATATTGGTCGCGATGATCTTGATGTCAAGACTCTCTATTAGGATCTGAAGGGCATGATTTGTCTGTCCCTGATCGCCTTGCAGCATATCCTGCAGATAGGCACTGTCAATCTTGAGGTATTTCGGTTTAAGCATCTGAAGATAATTGAGATTACTCCCTTCTTCTATAGTGAAACGGTCGATCCCGAAGCTATGGCCGGTCTCGCGCAGCAGCGTTGAAAATTGGAGGCCTTCATTGATACTTGAAAGCAGATTGTGATTAGAGATCTCAAAACTGAGTAGATTCTCTTTTGATATACCGGCTAAACGCTCTTTAAGCCACTGCATACTCCCAGAGTCTTGAATAAACCGTACAGAGATATTGATAGCGATGTCTCTGTTGGCCAGACTGTTCTCTTTGAGCACGTAGTTGATGACATTTTGATCGAGTCTGGTGTCAAGTCTCATCTTGTGGACAAGATGCATAAAGTCACGTGCCTCATGTATCTGTTTATTCTCATCAAAAAGCCTGACATACGCTTCTGCATGCAGAATATCAGACTCGGTATCATAAACATCTTGAAGGGCCAGTGCGATCGAATGTTCTTTTATACGGTTCTCAATGATCTCTTTTTCGAGACTATGCGGATTGGCAACATCGGGCGAAAGGTTCGTAATGGCATCTTTCTGTGCCGTATCCAGAATCTTCTCAAGCTGACTTAAGATTGTAGAGACAGAGTCTTTTGATGTGTATTTAGACTGGATCAGCTTGATCGAACAGGTGCTCTCGTCTAAGGCTGTCTGTTCTAGTATCATCAATGATTTTGCCAGAATCTTGTTGCTCAGTTCCTCGATCTCTTCTTCCTGAAGGCGGGGTAATATTACGCTTGTCTTCGTTCCGTCTATGCGTGCGATGACGGCACCCTGATAGGGGTTGCAAAGTTCCTGAAAAGTATGAGATAGCTCTTGTAATATCAGATTGACCTTCTCATGCCCGATACTTTTATTGGCACCGGCGACACCTTCCAGATACAAGGTTAGAAGGATCCCGTTGTTATCGGCTTCTTCTGAGGAGAGAAAGTCGTTGAGTTTGAGTTCGAAGAAACTTCGATTACCAAGGCCGGTCAACGTGTCGGTATAAAGGAGTTTGTGATAGTCTTGCACGGAAGCGGCTTCTCTTTCAAAGATGCCTTTGACCTTGTCGACCATCTTGTTCATTGCGAGCGTGACTTCCTTAAACTCAGATGTGAAGGGGATTGTGTTGTTGATGATAAAGTTGTTGTCGCTGACTGCTTCGGCCTGCTCCTTTACTCGTGTCAAAGAGGAGAGGATAAGTCTAAGCAAAAAATACAGTACCGACAATGAGATAAAGGATATAACAGCAAGGCTTTGAAGGATCTCAATAAAATTGGTATAGAGCTTTAGATGTGCGTTCTCTTCTGTTGGAACTACTTTGATCATTCCAACAGGACTCCAGCCTGAAGAAACGATGGCCTTCGCTATTGGAGTATTAAAGTCATAAAGGGATAAAAACCATGCCGGTACTGTCGTTTCAAGTACTTCTTTAGACCTTTCATAAAGCACTCTGTCTTCTGTATCAGAGAGGCTAATCTTTTGAAAATATCCGCTGTCATATATGGCATTGACCATCGTTGACATCTGTGAGACATCTCCCTTCGCCGTGGCTAATGAGAGGCTTAAGAAAGTGGCTGTATTCTGGGCATTGTTTGACATCTCTTCTTGGGCATATTTCTTTGCAGACTGAAAGCTGAAAGAGATGACTGCAATGAATACAAAGAGTAGAAAAAATGACATTATCAACGTTATCTGTTTAAACAGGCTCATAGTTTATTCCTTTTTACGCGTTTATAAAGTTCTTCCCACTTTTGGTGGGTAGTTTGTTTAAGTTGTTCGGTGTTTTTGGTCTCGTCGAGTCCTGGACTGAAGTTGTAGACCGGAGTAAGATCTGCTCTTTGTGCAGCACTTAATATTTCGGGTTCCATGTTATCCATGATTAAAGGTATGGCTCCTGGCTCCTCGAAATAAGACAAGACCATATGGGGCCGGTTTAACTTCTTGGAGTTGACATAGGTAAAGTAGAGTCTCTTGCTATCTACACCCAGAGTTTTTAAGGCAAAGTATTTTGCGATCACGTAATCTTCTGAATCTCCTTTGTCCCGCGCAAGAAATTCCAAAGGTGTAGCCCAATAATCTTCCTGCTTCCAGTTTTTTATGTCTTCTTGAAAAGGAATCTGGTTGATGAAATCATTCACAACCTTAAGTTTTCCGCGAACAGAAATATGTTCAGTTTTTGCAAGCAGCTTGTTGTATTCCAAATATCGGCTGACGATTTGACCGCCGTATTTACGTTCGGCTTTTTTCATGACCTTTTCATCAATAGGCCCTTCATTAAAAGCGAGAAGGTGGCTGCAAAGAACTGATAAAATAATTAATATTGATAATTGCATGATTTATTCTATCATTATTAAGAATAATATCTAGGTGTTTTTTAAGAATTCATATAAAAATATTAATTTGTGATACAAACACACCACATAGTTCTTTTTAACAAATATCAATGTGACTTTGGCACAATTGTAAAACAAGTTTGATTTTGATAAAATACTAAAAATTATTAAGACCTGCAAAATGTGCAAGGTCACTATTAGGAATGATATATGGCAACAATCGGTATGAGTGATATTAAAAAAGGCGTGCGTCTTGAGATAAGTGACGTGCCTTATAAAGTGATTGAGTTTCAACACGTAAAACCGGGAAAGGGCGCAGCATTTGTCCGTTGTAAAGTAAAAAGTTTCATCAATGGAAAGGTTGTAGAAAAGACGATCCATGCCGGAGACAAATTTGAAGTCCCGGTCATCGAATACAAGACGATGCAATATCTTTATGATGACGGTGAGATGCTTCAGTTTATGGACAACGATACCTATGATCAGCTTGGTCTATCATATGAAGCTTGTGAAGATGCGATGAAATGGTTGAAAGACGGTACTAATGTAGAGATCGTCTTCTATAAAGGAAAGTCGATCTCTGTGCAGGCTCCGGAGACAATGGAACTTATTGTCACAGAAACACCGCCAAACTTCAAAGGCGACACTTCAAGCGGTTCAAAAAAACCGGCTACATTGGAGACGGGCGCTGTAGTACAGGTGCCTTACCATGTCCTTGAGGGTGATCTTGTCAAAGTAAATACAGTTGACGGCGAGTATTTAGAAAAAGTAAAATAAAACATAAGGGCGAAAATATGAAAATCATCTTGATCTTGCTGTTTTCGCTCCCTCTGCTTTCCTTCGAAGGAAAAAAACTCTACCAGTGTGTCTCCAAATATCGTGTCGTAGAAGGAAGTCCTGTCGAGCTCTCTGAAGAAGAGCAGGGAAAAAGTCAGTTCCAACTGGTCTTCAATAAAACTCTTTCACGTGTCAAAAGCTCTGACGGAATGGTGTATACGGCTCAAAAATCAACGCTCAAAGGACAGGTCTATTCGGCGAAGATCCTTGTC
Organism: Sulfurimonadaceae bacterium; assembly: GCA_041553795.1. Lineage (GTDB taxonomy): Bacteria > Campylobacterota > Campylobacteria > Campylobacterales > Sulfurimonadaceae. The sequence goes on along the minus strand of JBFEIF010000006.1, from coordinate 24,661 downwards.
AACGGAAGAACACTCTATTACAAACTCAAAGTGGCTAATGATAAGGGTCTGTACAAATCTGTCTCGGTCACGGGTTATGGGGAACTGGTCAATGATTATGCACTTTGCGAAAAAGTCAAAAAGGAAGAATGATGGTTATGATCCCGCTGGCCAAAGGTTTTGAAGAGATAGAAGCTGTGACCCTTATCGATGTACTTCGTCGTGCCGGGATAGAAGTCCTGACAGCCGGAGTAGGCAGTAAAAAAGTCACGGGTGCACATGCGATCGAGGTCACGGCGGACTGTCTGGTCAGTGAGGTCCAAGGTGACACGCTTGAGATGATACTGCTTCCGGGGGGATGGGATGGAACACGTGCTCTGGCAGATGATAAGGATGTGCAGAGGCTTTTGCAGGAGATGGATGCCAAAGACAAGCTTATCGGCGCGATCTGTGCCGCTCCTTTTGCCCTGAACAAAGCAGGGGTCCTAAAACAGAACTTTACCTGTTATCCTTCTGTCGAAAAAGAGATCCGTCTTGAGGGATATACTCAGGATCACGATATTGTTACCGATGGTAATGTCATGACATCACGAGGTCCCGGAACAGCTCTCTGTTTCGCTTTTGCAATTGTCGAAAGACTGAAGGGAACAAAGAGTGCTGATACTTTGAAAAAGGGGATGCTGGCAGACTTTTGCTAGTCTGCTGAGCAGCCTCATATTCTTCCTTTTGAGCTTCTTCTGCAACAAAACATACGGTCTTATTCCTACAAAAATTTAGCTGCATAACCCAATTCTTAGTCTAATCCACTATAATAGTAAAAATAAAATATTAAGTGATTTCCCATGTCTGTACAGCAATTTACCCATCTTCATCTTCACACTGAATATTCGTTGCTTGACGGTGCAAACAAGATCACCAATCTGGTTCAGGAAGTCAAAAAACTGGGGATGACTTCGGTTGCGATGACAGACCATGGAAACATGTTCGGAGCGATTGACTTTTACAAACAGATGACAGATGCCGGGATCAAACCGATCATCGGAATGGAAGGGTATATCCATAACGGCGATGCACTCGATGACAGAAGTACCAAGCAGCGTTTTCATGTCTGTCTGTTTGCCAAGAACCAGGCAGGCTATGAAAACCTGATGTATCTCTCTTCCAAAGCTTATATAGACGGTTTTTACTATTTTCCGCGTATTAACAAAAAAGAGCTTAGAGAGCATTCAGAAGGTCTTATCTGTACGTCTGCCTGTCTTCAGGGCGAAGTCAACTGGCATCTGAACCTTGCCAATGAAAGAAATGTCCGCAATGGGGCAGGGGGGTATGAAGGAGCCAAGGCTGTGGCACTGGAGTACAAAGAGATCTTCGGTGACGATTTCTATCTTGAGATCATGCGCCACGGTATCGGGGACCAGCTTTTCATCGATGAACAGCTGTTGCAGCTAAGTGTTGAAACGGGCATCAAGATCGTCGCGACAAACGATACCCACTATACTTACCCGGATGATGCCCAGTATCATGAAGCTTTCATGTGTATCGGGATGAATAAACTCTATGACGACCCCAACCGTATGCGCCATTCGGTTCATGAGTTCTACCTCAAATCACCTGAACAGATGGCACGGCTTTTTGCGGATATCCCTGAAGCTATCACGCATACTCAGGAGATCGCGAACAAATGCCAGCTTGAACTCAAGCTGGGGGACCCTATCCCGCCTAACTTCAAGTTTACCCAGGAGTATGCTGCCCAAGAGGGACTGAACATCGATTATCAGGATGATGCGCCTTTAGCTCCCGATGCAAGCAGTGAAGAGAAGAAGAAATGGATGGGTGCGGCGGACAAGAACGATGCCGAATATTTTATACACCGGTGTCAGATCGGTCTTGAAAACCGCCTAATACATGTGCCCGAAGAACGTCATGCCGAGTATCGCGAACGTCTTGTCTTTGAGATGGATGTCATCAACTCGATGAAGTTCCCGGGCTATATGCTCATCGTATGGGACTTCGTAAAAGTCGCCAAAGAGATGGGGATCGCTGTCGGACCGGGACGCGGATCTGCTGCAGGTTCGCTGGTCGCTTACTCCCTGGATATCACGGATATAGATCCGATGAAGTATGATCTTCTGTTTGAGCGTTTCTTGAACCCGGAACGTGTATCGATGCCCGATATCGATATGGACTTTATGCAGGCTCGTCGCGGCGAGATCATTGACTACGTCGTTCAGAAATACGGACGAAATCAGGTCGCCCAGATCATCACCTTTGGTTCGCTTCTGGCAAAGGGTGTCATCCGTGATGTCTCACGTGTTTTGGATGTCCCTCTCTCACAAGCTGACAAGATGGCAAAACTGATCCCTGATGAACTGGGTATCACCCTTAACGGTAAGATGAAAAACGGGGACTTGATACCGGGTGCCTATCAGAAAGAGCCCAAGCTGGTCGAGTTGATCGAAACGGACCCGACAGCAGCACGTGTATGGGACTTTTCCAAACGTCTTGAAGGTCTTAAGCGCAACGCAGGTATGCATGCTGCAGGTGTCGTTATCTCCAATCGCGAGCTATGGTACAAGACGCCTATTTACAAACCATCGGGCGAAGATACCTTTGTCACACAGTATTCGCTTAACTATCTTGAAGACGTCGATCTTATCAAATTTGACTTTCTTGGTCTTAAAACGCTTGACGTCATCGATGCTGCGATAAAACTGGTCAAGAAGCGTTATGATGTGGATGTGGACTGGCATAAGATAGACGAGAACGACTCGCACGTCTATGAAGTGATCCAGACCGGTGAGACGGTGGGTATGTTCCAGATAGAGAGTTCGGGGATGCAAGACCTGAACAAACGTCTGAAGCCTTCAAACTTTGAGGACCTTATTGCGGTCTTGGCCCTGTACCGTCCTGGCCCTATGGAATCAGGTATGCTTGATGACTTTATCGAACGTAAGCACGGCCGCCAGGAGATCGTCTATGTCTTTGAAGCCTTGGAAGAGATACTTAAGCCGACTTACGGAGTCATCGTTTATCAGGAACAGGTCATGCAGATCGTACAGACTATCGGCGGGATGAGCCTCGGCGGTGCGGATATCGTCCGCCGCGCCATGGGTAAGAAAAAAGTCGATGAGATGATCAAGTACAACAAACTCTTTTCGGAAGGTGCACAGAAACAGGGCCTTGATTACAAGACGGCTTCGGAACTCTTTGATCTGATCGAGAAGTTCGCGGGCTACGGTTTTAACAAATCACACTCGGCAGCTTATGCGATGGTCACCTTTCAGACCGCATGGCTGAAGTCCTACTATCCGCAGGAGTTTATGGCGGCGCTTTTGACATCGGAAAAAGACAACACTGAAAAAATCGTAAAATATATCGATGAAGTCAAGCGTATGGGAATCGAACTGTCACCTCCTGACATCAATGTCTCCCAGCTGGAGTTCTCGGCAACGAAAAAGGACGATCAGGATGTCATCCTTTTCGGTCTGGGCGCTATTAAGGGGGTTGGAGAGTCGGCTGTCGAGTCCATTCTTGAGGTACGTGAAGCTGGTCCTTTTTTGAACATGAAAGACTTTGTCAACCGTATCGAACCTTCCAAGGTCAACAAGCGTGTTATTGAATCTGTCGTCAAGTCAGGCGGATTTGATCAGTTTGAATATTCTCGGCGGGCCCTCCTTGAACAGATAGAGACCATCATCCAAACGGCTAAAGATGCTTCCCATGCGAGAAAAAATGCGATAGGAAGTCTTTTTGGAGACGATGCGGACATCACGGAAGTCGACCTGCGTCTGGAGCATGCTCCGGAGTTTGAACTTAAACAGATCCTTGATTTTGAAAAAGACACCCTTGGATTTTATGTATCCGGACATCCGCTTGACAGTTTCAGAGAAGAGATGGAGGAGATGGAATACACACTCTCCTCGGATATAGAGAACATCGCTGACGGTTCGACAGCCATCTTTATCGGAAAGGTCGAAGAGATACAGAAAAAAGTCTCTAAAAAGGGAAACCAGTTCGGTATCCTGAACCTTATGGACTTCCATGGAAACATCGAGATGATGCTTTTCTCGGACAAGCTGGATCAGCTTGAGTCGATGGATCTGGAAGAACCGGTCGCCTTCAAGGTCAAAGTGACCCATACTGAGATGTTCACCCGTATCTCGGTAGTGAAGATCTTTACTCTTAAAGAAGTAAAAAAAGAGGCAAAGAAAGTCCAGACAAAGATCCGTGAGATACCCGAAGAACCGCTTGTCATCACAGTGCGTCTTTCACGTGATTTGGCCCGTCTGGAAGAGCTTTACCGTCTGATTCGCCAAAATCCTGGAAGCCGACAGATGAAACTCTGTATCACCTCAAAACTTCAAAACGTTGTGCTTGATTCGGCTATCCGTATTGACAGCAAGATCATTCCTGAACTGGAAAAACTGATGGATGTGAATGTCGCCTGAGGCAATCATCTCCATTCTCGCACGTCTGAATCTCCTGCTTGAAGCAAAATATAAAGAGCAGAGGCAGAAGTTCCAGAAGTTCAAGCAGCTTCAACTGATGTTGGTGGTAGTCTCATCCTCGATGGCGCTTATATTATTTCTGCTCTATCATGCACCGGTATTGCAGATGCTTTTTGTCTTGGCCGGTTTCAATGTCTTGTTTTATATCGGGTTCAAACCGCGAAGCCACTATACTGAGAAAAAGGTGAAAGAACTGATGCAGCAGGTTGTACATGTACAAGTCGCACTTCGAAGATATAGCATGGGCGAAGAAGTCAGTTTCGACGGGGTCAGATGTTCATCCGAAGAAGGCTGGAACTTTGATAAATGGGGGCTGTACAAAGACGATGAACGTATCGACTATGGCGAGTTCTTGTACGCTAATGAGGTCAAGGGCCTTTATCTCGAAGCGCTGAGAAACAAAAAGTAAATAGCACTTTGTTATAATAAGATAAAAATATGGACTATGTTCACTCAAAGAAGGCAGCAGATGTTTAGTCAGAGATCATTTTTATGTTTCTTCTTTTTCTACGGACTTGCCTATGCTGCACCCATTCATCAGGCTGTTATCGATATCAACGAAGCCAAGGTCCGTGCTCTTGTTAAAGAAGGTGCTGACGTCAATGCACGTGATAGAAATGGAAAGACTCCCCTTCATCTGGCGGCTCCGATAGGACGATACTCGCTGGTAGCCTTTCTTGTTGAAAATGGCGCGGATGTCATGGCAAAAGACAAGGCCCACAAGACGGCATTGATCTATGCTATAGAGAAAAACCGTATTAAAGTGATCATGTATCTAAGTTCCAAGGCAAACGAGGCTAATCTGGACGAGGCCGAAGAAGAGAGTATCTTTACCGCTGCAAAGCGCGGCAATCTGGAAGAGGCGGCTTATTATCTTTCTCAATTCGATATCAACGGAGTCGACAAGAACGGGAAGACCGCGCTTCACCTGGCCAGCGAGTATGGACAGTTGGAGATGGCGGCTTTTTTATTGAATCGCGGAGCAGATAAGACACTTCGCGACTATGATGGCCGAACGGCATCAAATTATGCTAAACTCTCGGGAAATAAAGAGCTGCAAAAGCTTTTAGACCAGCATTAAGTGAAAACAATGAAACAGACTGATTTTAATACAGAACTTTTGGGATTCCTTGAGTCTTCCCCAACACCTTTCCATGCCACATCTGAGCTTGCCGGGGATCTAGAGAAAAATGGTTTTCAAAGACTAGATGAAGCTGATGTATGGGCACTTGAAAAGGGAAAAAAATATTATCTCACCCGAAATGACTCTTCTGTGATCGCCTTCGTCTACGGGAGAGAGGAGATTGCTGTGGGCGGTGTCGCCATGGCAGGTGTGCACACGGACAGTCCCTGTCTTAAACTCAAGCCGAATACACTCATCCATAAAAAAGGCTATATCCAACTCGGTGTCGAAGTCTACGGTGGTGCTCTGCTGAGTCCATGGTTTGACCGTGACCTTTCTCTGGCAGGGCGTGTCAGCGGTCTTGACGAAAAGGGAAACCTGGTGCATCCTCTGGTCGATTTCAAACGTCCTCTCGCATTTATCCCTTCTTTGGCTATCCATCTTGACCGAGAAGCAAATGAAAACCATTCTATCAATGCTCAGACGGACATCCCGCCTATCTTGATGCAAAGCGAAGAGTCGGTCTCTTTTGAAGCTATACTCTGCAAAGAGAGCGGCCTGAAAGAAGTGCTTGACTTTGAACTGATGTTCTATGATACGCAAAAACCGGCCTATATCGGGTTTAATGGAGAGTTCCTTGTCTCTGCCCGTCTGGATAACCTCTTAAGCTGCTATGTGGGTCTGCAGGCTATCAAAGAAGCATCTACAGCTCAGACAGCACTGCTTATCTGTTCGGATCACGAAGAGGTAGGAAGCGGATCGACGTCGGGCGCAGCCGGTACATTTTTGGAGACCGTACTTAAACGGATCAATCCCGAGCATGAGTCCTATGCTCGTATGATCAATGCATCGATGATGATATCATGCGACAATGCCCATGGCGTACATCCGAACTTTTCGGCCAAGCATGATGAGAACCACGGCCCTCTTTTGAACAAAGGGCCGGTCATCAAAGCCAATGCAAACCAGCGCTATGCGAGTAATTCACAGACGGTGTCTGTCTTCAAACTCTTGTGTAAAGAGGCAGAGGTCCCGTATCAAAGCTTTGTCACACGTACGGATATGGGATGCGGTTCGACCATCGGTCCGATCACAGCGACGAAACTTGGAGTCAAGACCCTGGATGTGGGGCTTCCTACCTTTGCTATGCACTCTATACGCGAAAGTGCCGGTGACAAAGACGCTTATATGCTCTATAAGGTCTTGAAGCGATATTTCTCTTAGAGTCTCTCTTCTACGCAGCACGGATAGAATATTCTCAATACATTATCTTTGAATAAGTAAGGGATAAGCTTATCCCAGTGATGAAAAAGAGTACGGGTCTTGTTCTCTTCCGATCATTTGAATCTTTTAAAGCCGCTCTTGTATCCAGCTTTTGTTTAGTCCGCTTATTGACTCGTTTCCAATGATAAAAGTCGGATAACCGGTACCGTGATACTGTTGCATCAGGCTTCTGCCTTTTTGAGACTTTTCGGCATCATATTCTGTATATACAATTCCTTTTTCACGTAAATATTTTTTGGCTTTCTGACATTGTCCGCACCATGTCGTCGAAAGAAATATCAGGATTTTTTGAGTACTGTGTCGGCCCGTCTCCAGTGTCATGACCGGTGCATTGCTCGTGATATCCACGCCATAAAGTTTTTGATACCCCTTTTCTGCATTGATGTGCCCGTCAAGATAGGCAGACTCATATTTGTTTTTGTTTTGAAGATAGTACTCATACACCTGGGTCTTGAAGTTTTCCTGCTGATAGAGAATATCGATCTCTGCGTTGTTTATATCAAGGAAGTACCGATGATCGTTCTCCTTGACAGCTTTCATGATCTCTTGCTTGAGTGTGGAGAGGATAGCATCATGGGCTTTGCTTAATTTTCTTAGTTCTTGGAGGTAAGCACCTTTGTCTCCTGTCTTATGCAGTTCCAAGGCTTGTTTCTGGTCCTGATGGTAACGTTCGACAGCAAAAGAGTAGGTGTGGTTCAGAGGAAGTCTTGAAAACTTTTCATCTGCCTGGTAAAGCGGTGTACCAAGTGGTGCAAACAGCTCGGGATAGGTCGGTCCGGCCATCAGTAAGAGAAAAGTCGCAGATAGAAGAAATAGTTTTTTTATGTGAATCCTTGTTTAATAAAAACAGTAGGATAGGAGGATGTTGATTAAAACTAGATTAGGGTAGGTATTTTTTCATTTTTTGATGAGAGCTCTTTAAAGGATTTGAACTCTTTATACATCTGTTCTTCATATACTTTTTGAAGTCTGTCGACTTCTGCCTGTGCCTTACTTATCTCTTTAAGATAATTTGCCTGCATCTCTATGAGCTTGTTAAGATAAGCCTGAAAAAACTCTTTGTCCTTAGTCAGAAGGATGATGTCCTCTTTAGGCGCCCATTTGCGTTTGATATTGGGTCTTTCACCGAACTCAAAGATGATATTCGAGTTTTTAGTCGAGAAGATATATTTAGGCACCTGATACGAGACAAAATGTTTTTCTTTGGAGCCATGGAGTATCTGGATGACATAATACATAGTTCAGACCTTTCATGGGAGCTTGTCATAAGGACAGCGATTAGTAAAATCAGGTAGGCACCTGTTTTTTGGTACTACTTTTTCAGACTCAGCGTAAATCGCGCACCGTCTTTTGTGTTTTGGGCAGTCAGTTCACCTCGATGTTTTCGCGCGATCTGAGAACTCATGTACAGACCGATGCCGGTACCTTCTTTGTCCCCTTTTGTGGTGACGTTTGGATGGAAGATATCATCTATGATATCTTCAGGTATACCGCCGGCATTATCAACGACCTGGATGATGATATGATGTTCCGTCTCGGTATAGCCGATGGCGATTACCCGCTTTTTGATGCCTTTCTCATTGAAGGCGTCTTTGGAGTTATTGATCAGGTTAAGAAGCAGATGTTTGAACTCGTTCTCATAGCCGTCGATCAGAATGTCTTTCTGCTTTCGCTGTTGTATCTCGATGGTGTTCTTGATGAGTTCATCTCTCAAGAGTACCTTGACCGACTCGATACAAGATTCCAAGGAGAATACTGCGCTCTCTTTGGTCGGTCGGAAAAAGCTTCTGAATTCGCTCAATGTCGTCGTCATATGTTCGATCTGATGGTGGATGATGTCGCTCATCTCATTCGTCTCGATGGCTTTTTGTGTCAGTTCACCTTCACTGGCGTTGCTTCGGATCATATCTGCTGCCATAGAGATCGCATTAAGCGGCTGTTTCCATTGGTGTGCGATCGCATCTACCATCTCTCCCATAGATGCCATTCGCGACTGTTCCTTGAGCAGGTTCTCTTTTTCGGAGACATTGGCCATCTCCTCTTCAACACGTTTCTCAAGGCGGTCTTTGTATTGATCCAGCCTCCAGTGCGCCTGTTCGAGTTCAGTCTTCTTTTTTTCCAGGTCTGCCGTTCTTTCGGCGACCTTCTCTTCAAGCGTTGCTGTCAGTTTGGAAAGTTTTTGTGTCTCTCTTTTAAGCCGGGCGCCGGAGAGTTTCATACTGAAGACAAAGTAGCCCAGTATCATAGTAATAACGGCCTGTATCAACAGGAGCTGAAATCCCTCGTAAGTGCTCAAGCTCAGTTTTGTCATACCTAAGCTGAGTGATAGGAAGACCATCGTGATGTAAAGGATGATCCAAAAAAGTGCAGTCTTAAAAGGACGAAGCAAGATAGCGGGAATAGGATAGATGACCAGAAACATCACCATCTCAAGTTTGTTGTCCGTTGTCACAAAGCCCACAAGAAAAAAGAGGATGGAAAAGATAAGTGTGACATTGACGAGAATATTGGTTTTGACACTCTCACGAAGCAAAAGGGTCATGATCAAAAGACTGAAAAGCGAGAGGATGAGTCCGACGCTTGCATCATTGAGATTGTGCAGTAAAAAGTTCAGACTCCCAAGGATGATACCGGAGAAAAAACTGCTGATAAGAAGAATAAGCAATATCTTCGCATCGTCTGTGTGGGCATCAGAAAAGAAAGTATAGAGTTTTTTAACCACAAGGGCCCTTAGCATAGAATATAATAGCTTTATTTTATCACAAAAGAGATATTCTTCGCTTAATATAGTATAAGAATTTGTATTAATTTAATGATGGGTGAAAAAAAGAATACAATTGATTTAACACCAGTTTTTTTAATGAAAAAATATTAAAAACGCGTTATACTTATTCCAAAAAGAGAGTCATGGCCGAAAACAATGAAGAGATCCTAGAACAGCTGCAGATGCTGATAGGGCAGACTTACAAGGTAGAAGAAGAGTACAAGACTCTTCGAAGTTCTTACAACCACCTGCAAGACACCATTGAAAACCTTATCGAGTTCTTGCCCAACGCTTTATGGGTGATCTTTGAGACAGGCGAGATATTCACACAAAACTCCCGGGCAAAAGAGCTATCGCGTCTTTTAGAGATAATGGACTGGGATAACAGCGATTATGAGCTTAACTTCGAAGAGCAGAGTTATCTTATCAAGACCAGCAGCTACAAGGATAAGGTCCTTATCTCTGCTACGGACATCACTGAACAAAAACGCAAAGAAAACCTCGCGACTATGGGGCAGATGGCGGCACATCTTTCTCATGAGATACGTAATCCTATCGGTTCTATCTCGCTTCTTACCTCCACATTGATGAAGCGCGTCAAACTGGAAAACAAGCCCATCGTCCTTGAGATCCAAAAATCCGTTTACCGTATCGAACGCATTATCAAAGCGACGCTGATGTTCTCCAAGGGGATACAGGCCGTGACCTCGTCATTGAAATGGAGCGACATACTTGAAGATATCGAACTTGCGATTGGCTACTACTCGTATGGCAAGGATATCCGTTTTGAGTTCCCGCATGAGGACTTCAGTATCGAAGGTGATATCGATCTGCTTGCCATGCTGTTTACGAATTTCATCTTCAATGCCATTGATGCGATCGAAGAGGATGAGAACGAAGAGGGCGAAGTACGCATCACCTATGTCGATGAAGAGGGGTTTCACCTTTTCCGCGTTTATGATTCTGGTGTCGCTATAGCCAACAGAAAAGCGCTTTTTGAAGCCTTCAAAAGTACAAAAGAGAAGGGAAACGGCCTTGGACTTGTGCTTTCAGCACAGATCGCACAAGCCCATGGGGGCGAAGTGACGCTCTTGGACAGTGATGAAAAATGTTTTGAGATCAGACTCGGAAAATAGATTGAAACTCATTATCCTAGTCATGTTGATCCTCAGCTCTCTTTAGCCAAAATCATCCTCACGGAACTGCTTTTGTATCTCCAGGACCTCTTCCATATTGTCTATCAGTGCATCGACACAGTCTTTGTCAAGCACTTCACCGGCAAGCTCCTGAAGGGCTTTGATCGCATCCTCATTGCTCCATGCATCTTTGTAGCTTCGTACACTGGTTAGTGCGTCAAAGACATCGGCTACTGCGACAATGCGTGCTTCTAAAGGGATTTCCTTACCCTTTATCCCTAGCGGATAACCGCTTCCGTTGATAGCTTCATGATGGGATTCGGCTATGTTGCGCAGGACATCCACATGTTCAAAGTTGATGAGGCCGAAGTTGTTCAAAAGATCGTCGATCATCTCGCGTCCCTTTTGTGAATGGGTCTTCATGATCTCCCACTCTTTGGGATCCAGACTGCCGGCTTTAAGAAGGATATGGTCAGGAATACCTATCTTTCCGATGTCGTGCAGAGGAGCGAACATAAAGATATGTTCGATGTAGGTGTCGTCTAGATCGTATTTGTCTGCCAGCGCATTGGCGATGATACGGCTGTATCGAGACATCCTGTCCAGATGGCTTCCGGTCTCAGGGTCCCTGAGATGACTGAGGCTTCCTGTCGTCTTGATCGCTGCGCTTAGGGTCACGATAGAGGAAAACTCATTGATCACCAGCAGGGAGATCATATGCCCGTAGAGATCTAGCTGACGAAGGACGCTTTCGTTGAAGACGTCTTTTGTGTCGGAGTTGAAGAAGAGAAAACCGATAAAGATGCCTTCGTTGTAGATAGGCATGGTATAGCTCGCGGCGTAACCCTGTTCCTGTATTTTCTTGGTGTGCTCATGTTCTCCTTCACCAAACTCATCGAGGTCATTGATTACACGGGGAGTCCTGTTTTCAAAGATAGACTGTAAAGAGGGCGCGTTTTCAAGCAGAGCCTGATAGTGGTTCAAAGGACTCTCTCCGCCGCTGCTGTGCAAGAACGTCTTGAGTACATTGGTCTCAGAATCGTAGATGGCGATCGCAATTCGGACTATAAAAGGAAAGGTCTCGTTGATTGACCGGTGGGTAGCGGTGAGTTTGTCCCGTAATGAGCTTTTTTGTGTCAGTTCGTGAAGTGTGTCCTGATGTTCATGCATCTACTTCTCTCCAAGGCTTTTTAAAGTATTTGAATCTCGCACTCGACTGTAGATTCTATTGTAGCATTTTTTGCACAGAGAAGACTAGATAGTGATAATCTTTGCTTTGGGTTGTATTGTTTGATTCAAACCTATTCTGTTGGGTACAAAAAGGAAGACTGATTCAGAAGGTCTCTAGAACAGTGAACCGAAACCTGCCGAAACTGATCATCTGCTCCCAATGTTTTGAGCGTGAGTCTTAAGGTCGATTATACGAAGGCGTTTTGCATTTTCTGCGGGGAAGCCCTGAAACCGTAGGGATCAGTTTCGGATGATGTCGTAGTCCTGAGGGACTTTTGGTGTGAAGAGACTGTCCTCTAACAGTCGGTTCTGCTTCTGTGCGGAAAAGGTGATAAGCACATGGTTCTCAAGCTGGTCGGTATACGAAAGTGAGGTGATCACACCGTCTTCTTCTTTAAGAATAAACTCTATATCCTTGTATCTGGCCTTGTAATGGGTACCGTCGATGGCTTTGGCTGAGGCCAGTATCCCGAAAAAGTCGATTTCGCCCTGAAGTCGTTTGATGGTCGCCTGTTCAAGTTCAGGTTCGACGATGACGGCTTTTGTCTTTGTCAGATAGATCTTTTTGTTGATCGGTTCGACATAGTGCCAGAAGACAAGGTCCGGGCGCTTGGAATGCATGTTGCCTTTATAGACAAGTGTCTTCTTCTCTTCATCAGTTATCGTCTGCACAAAGTCAGCTTCAAAACTCTGAATGTTCTCGCCAAAGGCGAACAAAGAGCTAAAAAGAAAGGGTAAAACGATTAAAAATCTCATGGGTATCCTTTAAAAATGAAAGTCTAGCGTCTTTAGTCTTTGAGTTGTGTAATAAATGCCGTAAATATTTGACATGATTTGTGATAAAGCCGTTTTATATATTTAAGATGATAAAATCAGAAAATTTTAAAATACATAAGTAAACCATATAATCAAAGTAGGTATAGATGATTCAGCAGATACTAGGAAAAGTGTTTGGAACGAAGAACGATCGTGAACTTAAAAAATATACAAAACGTGTTGCCAAGATAAACGCCTTAGAAACGACGTATGAACGACTGAGTGATGATGAACTGAAAGATGCCTTTGATGCATTGAAAGTCTCTGTATTGAGTGAAGAGAAGAGTCTTGACGATGTCCTGGTGGAATCCTTTGCAATAACGAGAGAAGCAGGTAAACGTGTACTTGGGATGCGCCACTTTGACGTACAGCTGATAGGCGGTATGGTCCTTCATGAAGGGCGTATTGCAGAGATGAAGACAGGTGAAGGTAAGACCCTTGTCGCGACACTGGCCGTTGTCCTTAACGCCATGAACGGCAAGGGTGTCCATGTCGTCACAGTGAATGACTACCTTGCTTCGCGTGATGCGGCTGAGATGAGCGCACTCTACAGTTTCCTGGGCTTCAAGACCGGTGTCGTCTTGGAGACGGAATACGATCCGGCTATCAAGCGTGAGCAGTACAATTCGGATATCACCTACGGTACCAACAACGAGTTCGGTTTTGACTACCTTAGAGACAACATGTCCTATTCGCGAGAGCATATGGTACAGCGCGACCATGCCTTCGTCATCGTGGATGAGGTGGACTCTATCCTTATCGACGAGGCACGTACGCCGCTTATCATCTCCGGTCCGACAAATCGCAAAGTACAGGACTATGCTAAATCAGACAGTGTCGCTAAAACTCTGGTAAGAGATGAACATTTTACTGTTGATGAAAAAGACCGCGTCGTCCTGATAACGGAAGAGGGGATTGCCAAGGCGGAAGAACTTTTTGGTGTTGAGAATCTCTACAGCCCTCAGAACGCAGAGCTTTCGCACTATCTGGACAATGCGCTTAAGGCGAACTACCTTTTCGAGACAGATGTGGATTATGTCGTTCGTGAGGGTGAAGTCGTTATCGTTGATGAGTTTACCGGACGTCTTTCTGAAGGACGCCGCTATTCCGAAGGGCTTCATCAGGCTCTGGAAGCAAAAGAGAAGGTCGATATCAAAGAAGAGACACAGACGCTGGCGGATATCACCTTTCAAAACTACTTCAGGATGTACAAAAAACTTGCAGGTATGACCGGTACGGCACAGACGGAAGCGACAGAGTTCTCTCAGATCTACAGCCTTGATGTCGTCTCTATACCGACGAACCTGCCGATCAACCGTGTTGATATGAACGACTTGATCTACAAGACAGAGCTTGAGAAGTTCGAAGCTGTCATGAAAAAGGTCAAGGAACTTAATTCTACGGGTCAGCCGGTACTTATCGGTACGGCTTCGATCGAGAAATCAGAGTCTTTGCACAGCTTTTTGTCAAAGGCGAAGATACCGCATACGGTCTTGAATGCCAAGCAGCATGCTCAAGAGGGTGAGATCATAAAGAACGCTGGACAGAAAGGTGCAGTGACGATCGCGACAAACATGGCAGGACGCGGGGTCGATATCAAGGTCACGGATGAGATAAAAGCTCTTGGAGGACTTTATATCATCGGTACGGAGCGTCATGAGAACCGCCGTATCGATAACCAGCTTCGCGGTCGTTCTGGCCGTCAGGGTGACCCGGGTAAGACGCAGTTCTACCTGAGCCTTGAAGATAACCTTCTTCGTATCTTCGGATCAGACCGTATCAAATCGATCATGGAACGTCTGGGTGTTGAAGACGGCGAATATATAGAATCAAAGATGGTCACGCGCGCGGTAGAAAAAGCACAGAAAAAAGTCGAGAACATGCACTTTGAAGGGCGTAAGCAGATCGTCGAGTATGATGATGTCGCCAATGAGCAGAGAAAGATCGTCTACAAGTTCAGAAACGACCTTTTGGATCCAAAATATGATATCCATGCGAAGGTCGATGAGATCCGCAGCGAGTATGTAGCAAATGCTCTTATGAACTGTGATGTCTTCCCGGGACAGAGCGAAGAGGATTTCAATCTTGAAAAGCTTGCCCTGGTCTTTAAAGAAGAGATCAATCAGAATATCGCTATAGAAACACTCAAAGGCAAAGAACACGAAACACTTCAGGAATCGGTACTGGCTGAGATCAAAAACGCCTACGACGCGAAGATGAGTGTACTGGATGATGAGATCCGTTCAGCCGTCGAGCGTGAGATCTTTTTGAAGACGCTGGATCAGACATGGCGTGACCACCTCTATCAGATGGACACGATGAAAACGGGTATCCGTCTTCGTGCCTATAATCAGAAAGACCCGCTTGTCGAGTTCAAGAAAGAGAGTTTTAATCTCTTTACAGAGTTAAGAGACTCTATCAAGTTTGAGACGATTAAGATGCTTCAGATTATCCAGTTCAAAGCAGCTGAAGAAGAAGCCGAAGCGCTGGTAGAACAGCGTGAGATCGAAAAACGTCAGGACGAGATGCGTATGCATCTGTCGCATGATGAGAACGAGACACCGGAACGAAAAGTTGCAAGAAACGATCTATGCCCTTGCGGTTCGGGTAAGAAATATAAAAGCTGCTGCGGCAAGAGCGGTCCTAAAAAAGGTGCTTTAGCGCAAGGTACAGTGTGAACAAAAGCCTCATAAAATATATGGTCAGACGATATCTTCGTTTTGACCAGGATCAGCCCTTTATCTTTTTATCTGCACTCTTGGCCTTTTTAGGTATCTTGCTGGGTGTTATGGTGCTTATCATCGCAATGTCGCTGATGAACGGTTTTGACGCCGAGTTTCGTAAAAAACTTACCATCATGAACTACCCTCTGACGATCGTTCCCAAGTTCTACGGAGCTGTGGATAAAGCGCTGTATACCAGTCTCAAAGTCGAGTTTCCTACGCTGGCATTCAGTCCTTATGTGGCTTCTCCGGTCATTGTCCGAAGAGGTTCGGTCATGGAAGGCGGCTATCTGTTTGGTGTCTACATGGAAGCGGAAGCAAAGGCCAATCACGTCCTTGCCAAGGCGATAGAAGGCAATACCTACAGCAAGTTCGATGTCATCGTCGGAAAGACGCTTTATGATGAGTTCTATTTGAATGATGCAGAACGGCTGATGTATATCTTTACACAGGCTGAACCGGGCGGTCTTACGCTGACACCCAAGATCAAGCGTTTTAAGGTAAATGGGTCGTTTGACTCAGGTCTTTCAGCTTATGATAAGGCCTACCATTATACGTCGCTGTCAGCATTGCAGACGGTCTTGAACCTCCCCCGATCGCAGTATGACGGTATCCATATCTTTTCAAATGATCCGCATAATGATATTAAAAAGCTTCAGGCTTTTCTGCCGGAAAGTGTGAGAGTGAAGGGTTGGTGGGAAGACAATGTCTCTTTCTTCTCTGCACTTGAACTTGAGAAACATGCGCTGTTTATCGTCCTTATGCTGATCATTCTGATCGCGGCCGTCAATATCATCTCGTCACTTTTGATGACGGTGATGAACCGCCGCTCTGAGATAGCCCTCTTTATCTCTCTGGGTGCAAGTGAGGCCGAAGTTAAGAAGATATTCCTGTATCTGGGTGTCATCATCGGTGTAGCGGGGATATTGGCCGGAACCATACTGGGTCTGAGCGGTTTATGGATACTTTCAAGCTTTGACATCATCTCTTTGCCGGCAGATGTCTATGGCACATCCAAACTGCCGCTTGAACTCTCTATAGTCGACTTTGTTTCCATCATTGTCGGCGCCTTCGTCATCGTTGTCCTTTCAGCCTGGTATCCAGCAAAGAAAGCGGCGCAGGTGGATGTACTGAACGTCTTAAGAAATGAATAGGTTAACAAATATTATAATCTATTGATATGTAAATTAATGTATAAAGGGCTCAAATGAAGGGAATTCTAGGGTTATTGCTATGTTTAGCTATTGTTAATGCGGAAGATGTGCCGGTAGGCGAAGAAAGTATGCTTGATACGGCGCATCATGCCGTTGTCGAGACTCTAAACGACGGTGCGGAAGCTTTGCCTGAAGGTATGGCGCAAGACAGTGCCAAGCAGTTTGCAGATGCGGTTGAAAAAGACGGTACAAATATAAATTTTATGGGCGCTGCACGATATATGGAGATCTATCCTATCTCCAACAAACCTATTCCTGATGGCGAAATGGGTTCTGACAGACAATACATTGTCTCTGCTACGGCAGGAGTTGTCTTTTTACCCAATACCTATCAGATTACACTCTCTTATACAGGTGCGATTAAGACCAGTGAAAGTTGGCTCAAGACAGATGAATATCATGTTCTTGATGAAGGTAAAAAAGACTTAGAAGTATTTGAATTTTATGCAAGACCGATTGATACAGCTTATGGAAGCCTTGGTCTTGGCTATAGCAGTTATACGGTCACGGTGGTTTTGATTGGTGGGGAAGGGTCAGTCGATGCCGTAGATAATGTAAATGTGACGCTTGATGCAGGGATAATAAGCAATAATCCTCGTACAGCCAGAATCCAGGCGGAGGCATCATCATTTTATTTGACGTACACTCTGCCAAGGGATATTGACTATGTTCCAAACGGTCTAAGCCTAAAGTTCTTACGTGAAGAGTCCGACCTGTCACGAAACCTGACAGCAGGAAAGTTTATTCTTCATCCGGATACGACCTCCTACGGTATCAGTGCAGGTATTGATCAGACAATGAGTGATTTGAAAAGCGGTGTAAGTTTTAAAAAACTGATGTATAGTAGATTGGAGAGCACGCATAAATATTATGACCGTTTTCAGGCTGCTGATATGTCTTTGGATACGACAGCACAGCAGTTTGACATTGAGATCGCTTTTATGTGGAAGACTGAAACAAACAAGAGTCTTTATCTGTTACCAAGGTTCTCCATGCGAACCTACAGCGACGTCAATGAAGAGTTCGTCTATGGCGGTCTTGAAGCAGGTTTTTCTTTTTAAATGATAAACAATATAGCTAGAGAAGACGGCATCTTTTCTAAGCTGAAAAATATGTGATGGGTAATCCCGCTATTATCATCTTCGACGGAGAATGCAATCTCTGTAATGTTTCTGTTGATTTCATCATTAAACATGATCCACAAGGCCATTTTGTCTTTGCACCTTTTCAAAGCCGTATTGCAAAGGATCTGCTCCCACAATACAGTATTCAAGAATTTACATCCGATAGTATCGTCCTGATCAAGGATAAAAAGCATTATCAAAGAGCGGATGCTCTCTTTGAGATCATGAAAGACCTCAATGGTTTTTGGAGCTATCTGCGGCTCTTCAGATTCTTGCCCTCATCATTGAATGATATTTTATACCGTGCTATAGCAAAAAACCGTTATCGGATATTCGGGAGAGCTTCGGTCTGCAGGCGTCCCTCAGAAGATATTGCTTCGAGGTTTTTAGACGATACGGTTTAAATCGTATATAATAGCGGTATACCAGTCACAGGAATGAAACCATGTCCCATAATCATACTCACCACCATGCACCAAGCAGTTATAACCTCTCCTTTGCAATAGGAATAGTACTGAACATCATCTTTGTCATCGTCGAAGCAGGTTACGGTGTCTTTGCCGACTCTTTGGCTTTGATAGCCGATGCCTGGCATAACCTGAGTGATGTTGTGAGTCTGCTTCTGGCCTGGGGTGCCAGTTTCCTGGCCTCACGGCCTGCTACCCAAAGACGGACCTACGGTCTTCGGCGTGTGACAATAATGGCTTCTCTTATCAGTGCGGTTCTACTCTTGTTTGCCCTTGGCGGTATCGCCTGGGAAGCGATAGAGAGGCTTTCTGCTCCATCGCCGGTTGAGGGTATTGTTATCATCATCGTAGCGGCTGTAGGGGTCGTTATCAACACGGCAACAGCTCTTCTTTTTGTCTCGGGACAAAAGCATGACCTTAACATCCGAGGAGCCTACCTTCATATGGCAGCCGACGCAGCTGTTTCCATGGGTGTGGTCATAGCCGGAGTGGCTATTATACTCACGGATTGGCTCTGGATTGATCCTCTTATCAGTCTGCTTATCGTTTTTGTCGTTCTTGTCGGCAGCTGGAATCTTCTGAAAGACTCGATCAACCTTTCGATCGATGCGGTCCCTAAAGGTATAGACATCTTGGAAGTCCGGGAATACTTAAGCAGCCTTGAGGGGGTCTCGGACATCCATGATCTCCATATCTGGGCATTAAGTACACGGCAAAATGCCTTAAGTGTGCACCTTATACGTGCACAGGATGAAATCGATAATGTGTTTTTACATGAGATACAAGAATATCTCCACCATCATTTCAATATCGGACATGTGACGGTACAGGTAGAGAAAGAAGACGGCAAGAACGGGTGTACTCTGAACTCCCCCGTGTGCGAATAGGTTTCTGCTTAGGGCTTTGTAAAGAGAGCCCTGTTCTTATTTCTTTGATTCGTTAGTATCATCAAAGATGTCAAAGACTTTGAAAGGCAGGGTGATTGTACGCTTTATGATGTTGTAGGGGGCTGTGATAATACTTTTGGCAACGGAGCTTTCGACTTTTGGGTCACTTAAGGGGCCGTGTACTCTGACGGTAGTCGAGACGGTGTCATCGCCAAAAATAAGATACCCGATCAAAGGGATATCTTTGGCTGTACTGCCCAGATCAGTCTTGACCTGCATAAGCATCTCGATATTCTCTTTTTCAAAATCCGTCTCGCCTTCGGCAGTGATGAGAAGCTCCTTGGAATTGATCTTAGCATCCTTAATCTTCATCTGTGGCCCGATCTTGTGGAAGGATGCATACATCTCATCGACACGAAGTCCTTGTTGTGAATAACCGGGAACGGAGAAGGTCATCAGCGAAGGGATGGTATTGAAAAATGCAAGGGTGTTGTTCAGTACAGTGTAGTCTTTTATAACAGTATTCTTGATATTCATCAGACCATGCATGTCATCAAAAGGCCCCTGCATGACAAAGGAAAGCTCACCGCCTTGAAAGGTTGAAAACTTGAATAGACCGTTCATGAAAGTGTCATCCAGCCCACGGCCAAAAACAGAGATGTTCTGATCATGGCTTTCAAACATCACACCTCCCCTCCCGTGGATGAGCTGGGCATTGATTTCATCTTTCTTGATGTTCATAGTGATCGTGTCCGAAACCAGTTTTCTCCCGGAACTTCCGAGTTTGACACCGCATTTTTTAGTCTTTACAAAGAGCTCAAGATTGTTGTCTTTGTCTTTGGTGTCTATCATATCGATATACTCCAAGATCGGAAAAAGATTGAAATCGATATTTTTGGCTGTCAGTTTCCCTTTTTTTCTGTAGATAAGGTCCAGGTCTTTATTGATCTGAAGGTTCAAGGTCTTATCCGCGTAATCACCCTTGATATCGTATCTGGTAATATCTTTTCCATTTTTGGATGAAAGCGGATGAAATCCTTTTAAGGTGATGTCCATGCCTACGTGATCGTCAATATAGGTAAAAGTGGCAGCACCTTTTTTGATGTCATACAACTGCATGATCTTTGAATAGGGATGTATCTTGGAAAAATCATCAAGAGTAAGGCGTATCCCTTCTTTATCGGTGATCACGGCATGAAGTCCATAGCTCTCCACATCTGCAAAGGACTTTCCATCGTGTTTTTCGTAAGAAAGATCAAAAGAAGGTTCCAAGAAGAGAAAATTGTCTGAGATAACCCTTGTATTGTGTGCGCTGAGCCTTATCTGTTGGGACTCCAGTTCATAATGGCTTGATATCCTGCTGGAGAGATACCCTTCTATAGAGATCTCTGTATCGTTCACGTCAAGATATCCATCCTGAAGGGAAAGTGAGGTGGGGCTGATCTTGACATGGTTGCGGTTAACATGAACATTGTTTTCACAGAGGGTGTGGATGTGGGTCACATTGTTCTCATGGACAAGGAGAAAAGGCAGGGCCGGTTCCTCGACAGTGATATTCATATCCTTGCTGAGATAGTTGAAACGGCTGGTGTTGATATCGAGATTGGCATACTCGCGTGAAATATCAAAGTTTCCGCTGACTTTCATGTCAACAAGGTCTTTGACTGTGACCTTGACATCTTTAAGATACATAGTGGAAGTGAACTTCTCAGGTAATGAGAGTGTGTTGGCTGCTACCGTGATGTTGAAGTCATCCAGTTCCCAGTGTGTCTGTGGAACGATATATGATTGTGAGTCCATGCCAAAGTGCTGCTGCAGCTGGATGTTTTGATTCAGCAGTTTAAGCTGTTTCTGCCCAAAAGGGAGCCATGCCTTTTCGACGGTGTAGTAAAAATCTCCGCTTAGACTTTTAAGGTCCATCTGACCGTTCAGCTCTGTTTCCAGGATCTCTTTATAAGCAAGTTTGACGGTATCGATGTTAAGGATGTTCCTGTGCAGTCTCACGGCGGCATTGTTTATTCTGTAGGATACACCGTTAAGGATAAGATCCGACTTTTTGACAAAAAACTGTCCCAGGGCATAAGCCTTTTCATTTTCAAGGTTTATGTGGATTTCCAGGTTGCTCCGTGTCGTGCCGTTTTCTTGCAAGAGCGGAAGATTGATATTATATGCAGCGACAATATCGACAACATTTTGATCCAAAGGGATATCGGCATTCAGAGCGACTTTGAGCATGATCTGTTTAGGATTAAAGTCAAGAGTGACACGACCCTTGCTGATCTGATGATGGGTATAAGAAGCTTTGTGCGGTTGGATGTCCAAGATGCCTTTTTTAAAGTAGACATCCGTCTCTTCAGAGACGATCGGCGACAAGCTCTCGTTGAAGCTGTAAGCAAGGTTTGTCTCTCTTGCATGCAAGAAAAGCGTATTTAGAAGCAGATCGGGGTCTGTGTAGCTGTATATACCTTTGGCTTCGATGAGCTGGTAGGAGTCTGCGATATTGTTCTGGATTATCCATTTGGAGATGCTTTCTCTGAGTTTGAATAGTCCGACAACATGTTCCAGACTATTAAGCACATTGGAAGAAGCCGTAAAAGCAAAGTGCTTGCCGTTTTCTTTGGTATAGAGTTTGACTTCTGCTTCATCTGGAAGGAGAAGCGAGAAAAGGGAATAACCCTTTTCTTCTTTGAAATCATAGAGACTTTTTCCGTTGAGGATGATTTGGCTGGGCTTATGGATGGCATAGGGCAGATCCAATACCATATGATCCTTATAGACCCGGTAGGAGAGTGAAGCGTTGATCTCATCGCTTGTCAGCGTCAGGCTGTTGTCTGTTGGGCTATGGGGATGATCCATGTAACTAAAGGTTACTTTGTATTGGTTGATATCAAGTTCGTCTATTTTTAAAGATTCAAAGTTCTTTCGTGCAAAATTGATAATAGGCGACATCTTAAGAGTGTCAAAAATTGGAGTATCGTCATTACTTTTGTTACTTAACGATACACTTATCCGTTTCGCATGCACGATGAATTTTTTATCAAGTTTTATGTATAATTGCTCTGCCTTAAAATGAGGCAGATGAAGATGCGACAGAGAAATACCATAAGACAAAAGAGCATAGGTGATAATGAACATAGACAGAAGAAATGCAAAGAGACTGTATATTGTAAACTGGATCTTTGAGATTATTCTGCTCACTGCATTGCTGCTCATCTACTACCTTGCTCAACCGCTTCAGACATCCAAAGTATTGTATGTCCCTTCAGGCTCTATTAGCGCCATTATATCACATCTAAAAGACAAAAAAATCAGCCTGACTTCATTCGACAAGACGATACTCAGGTTTATCGGAAGCCCGCAGCAGGGCTGGATATATATGGGGCAAAAGGAGATGACGCACGGTGATTTTCTTCTTAAGCTGACCCGATCAAAGGCTGCCATGACGGAAGTCACCTTGATCCCGGGTGAAACGACCTATGTCTTCTCTGTACAGTTAGCCAAAGAGTTGGGGCTTGATGCTGAAAAGCTTTACAAAGCGTTTACGAGTATCGGCCATTATGAAGAGGGTTCTTTAGTGCCTGACAGTTACAAGCTTCCGTTGGGAATAAATGAGCAAGAAGCCGCCGTCTATCTTTTGCGCTCTTCGGCAAAACGGCATAAGGCCTGGTCAGAAAAGATCTTCGGTACCTACAATAAAAAGAAGTGGCAGCAATACCTTGTCATGGCATCTGTGATCCAGAAAGAAGCAGCGAATAATGAAGAGATGCCAATTGTAGCCTCTGTCATCTACAACCGTTTGCAAAAAGGAATGAAGCTTCAGATGGACGGGACATTGAACTATGGAAAGTACTCGCATCAAAAGGTCACGGCTTCAAGGATCAGAACGGACAAGAGTCTTTATAATACCTACATATATAAGGGCTTACCACCTTTACCCGTGTGCAATGTAGACCTGTCAGCTATCAAAGCGGCTATCTTTCCGGCTAAAACGGACTACCTTTATTTCATGAAGGGGAAAACAGGAACACATGACTTTTCGCGTTACTATTCTACACATTTACGCAATATTGGTACTGCTACAAAACGTAACACAGCTCCTTAAAGCTTAGCATTATAATTATCATATTACCTAATTGGATTGTTAAAGTGCTATTATTCTAATTATAAAAATCATAACAAGAGGAAACCCACATGTCTAAAATCATTTGGTCTAAAATCGATGAAGCTCCGGCTTTAGCAACGTACTCATTACTACCAATCGTTAATGCTTTCACTAAAGCAGCTGGTGTAGAAGTAGTTCTTAGTGATATTTCACTTGCAGGTAGAGTTTTAGCTGCAATGGGTAAAGCGGAAGATGAACTTTCTAAACTAGGTGAAGTTGTTCTTCAAGAAGATGGAAACATCATCAAGCTTCCAAATATCTCTGCTTCAGTCGGACAACTTAAAGACTGTATCGCTGAACTTCAAGGTCAAGGTTATGATATCCCTAACTACCCTGAAAACCCAGTAAATGATGATGAAAAAGCTATCCAGGCTAAATACAGTACATGTCTAGGTTCTGCAGTTAACCCGGTTCTTCGTGAAGGTAACTCTGACAGACGTGCAGCAGTAGCTGTTAAGAAATTTGCTCAGAAAAACCCACACAAGCTTAGAGCATTCTCTGAAAATTCAAAAGCATATGTTGCTCACATGGAAGGAAAAGGCGACTTTTTTGGAAATGAGAAGTCTGTAACTTCTGCAAAAGACCAAAAAGTGACTATGGCACTAAACGGTAAAGAACTAAAAACTATTGATGCACTTGCTGGTGAAGTTCTTGACGGTACGTTTATGTCTATCAAAGCACTTAAAGCTTTCTACAGAAAGACAATTGAAGATGCTAAAGCTAAGGATGTTATCTGGTCACTACACCTTAAAGCGACTATGATGAAGATCTCTGATCCAATCATGTTCGGTTATGGATTTGAAGCATTCTTCGAAGATGTATTCGCTAAGCATGCAGCTACATTTAAAGAGTTGAACGTTAACCCTAATATGGGTATGTCTGACCTTGAAAAGAAGATCAAAGGTCACGCAAAAGAAGCTGAGATTAAAGCTGACTTCCTAGCAGCGCTTGAGTCTGACTCTCCAAAACTTGCAATGGTTGATTCTGATAAAGGTACGACTAACTTCAACGCTTCTAACGATGTGATTATCGATGCTTCTATGCCGGTAGTTGTACGTGAAGGTGGTAAGCAGTGGGATAGAACTGGTGCTGCACTAGAGACTGTTGCTGTTATCCCTGATTCAACTTACGGAATGTTCCACGCTGAGATGGTAGCTGACTGTGTGAAAAACGGTCAATATGATGTATCTACTATGGGTACAATGCAAAACATCGGTCTTATGGCACAAAAAGCAGAAGAGTAC
>JBFEIF010000005.1:0-39159 GCA_041553795.1 Sulfurimonadaceae bacterium | reverse complement strand
GATGGCAGGCAAGATCAGCGGAGCGGGAGCATCGTTTCCGGCACCTTTATATTACGACTGGGCATACCAGTATCAAAAAGAGACGAAGAATCGTGTCAACTACCAGTCTATCGGTTCAGGCGGAGGGATCAAGCAGATCACGAAGCGTGTTGTGGACTTCGGTGCATCTGACAAGCCTTTAAAGACAGAGCAGCTTTCTAAAGACAAACTGCTTCAGTTCCCTGCGGTCATCGGTTCTATCGTTATTGCCCTCAATGTTCCGGGTGTTGAAGACGAGCAGCTTAAACTTAAGAACTCTGTTGTTGCAGACATCTTCGCAGGCAAGATCACCCAGTGGAATGATGCAGCGATCGTTGCTGACAATGCCGGTGTAAACCTTCCGGCTGAAAAGATCATCGTTTGTCACCGTTCTGACGGATCAGGTACGACGTATAACTTTACTTACTACCTAAGCGAAGCAAGTGAGAACTGGAAGAACAACTATGGTGCTGGGAAAGCGATCGACTGGGCAACGGGTATCGGTGGAAAAGGTAACGAGGGTGTTGCTTCTTTGGTAAAACAGACACCGTTCTCTATCGGTTATATTGAAAATGCTTACAAAGAAAAGAACAAGCTAGCAGCAGCAACACTGCAAACTGCAAATGGAAAATGGGTCAGTGCAAGAGAAGAGAACTTCAAAGCAGCGGCAAAATATGCTTCATGGACAAAAGAAGATAACTTCTATGCGCTTTTGGCACTACAGCCGGGTGATACTTCATATCCGATCGTTGCCGCGACATTCATCCTGCTTCCGATTGAAAAAGCCGAGACTAACAAAGACGTCATCGCATTTTATGAAAATGCTTTCAAGACAGGTGACGCAGCGGCTAAGAAGCTTGGTTATATTCCTCTTCCGGAAGAGACTAAAAACCTTATCCGTTCTTACTGGGCTGACCACGGTATCAAGTAAGACCAAACGAAGAAGCCTAGGATATAGGTTTCTTTCTACATATTAGGTTTAATCATCACTCTCTTAGGCCCTTCGGGGCCTACTTCCCATCAATATCATCGATTTCTATGCTACCATTGTCAAACATTTCCATTCGGAGGATTACAGTGATGAGTGAAGAAGAAAAATTGAAAGTCTATCTTGACAGACTGCAAAAGCTCTGCATAGAAAAAATACAAGACCAGAAGATCTCAGCCATGCAGGCACTTAAAGAATCCCTCAATATCATCGAGGGCGAGATGACAGGATATTAAATAGTATGAATCCGGCACTGACAATAATGCAGCTTGAACTGGCCCTCAACAACATGCAAAACACCATGATCAAAGAAGACGGCACTCTGGCTATTGATGACAATTTCCTAAAGCTCTTTGACGAGCTTATGAAAAAGCTACAAGAGGCACGGGCATTGGCAGAGAGTATGCGTAGATAAGCGATCTAGAGTTTCGGTATTGTATTCCCTGGAGAATATGTTAAAGTCTTTTTTTAGAAAAGATAGTTTAGTTCAATCCGGGTGTCGAGACCATCGGCATCTTCTTTCATAGTATCTAAATATCCCACTCTCAAGCGCCACTGAAGGTCCTGCATAAAAGGAAGGTTCTGTACCAACCCCGCATAATAGTAGTTCTCGTCATAATGCCCTTTTGACTCATCAGAGTCGGTGTGGGTAGCATAAAAACGCATCAATACCTTTTGGTAGATACCGGTCGGGTTTTGATTGATCTTGAGTTCTATCTGGGTACTTCTTTGATTTGTCAGCCAGTTGACACGGGTCAGAGAAAAAGTATATCCTCCGGTTGGATAGCCCCGCCATGGAGCGATCAGGTCGGCTTCATCCGCTACTTGGGAGTAGGCGATCTTCAGACTGCTGTCTTTGTATTTTAGGATCGCTTTAACACATCCCATCTGTGAGTCAACGGAATCAGGCCGCGTATAGCCATTGGGTGTCGCATCGATGGCGGCACCGCCTGCCACGCCCGCACCGTCATCAAACTGCCGGGTATAGCGAATGCCTGTAGTGAGAGAGAGACCTTTGCTGACATTAATTTTGAAGTTTTCTTCGAGCATGAGCTGGGAGACCAGTTCGGGAACGCTGTAGTAGGAAGCATCGAGCTTTAGCGCATCAAGAGAACGGTTATGGGTATCAAGGATCAGCAGGGGCGAATCTATCGGTTTCCCGGCTGCTTTTAAAGCCGAATAGCTCAGACCCTTATGCATGGCATTGTCATCGTTTTGACTCCACTGCGGGTTGTTGGCTGAGGTAGAGTTGGCATCGCCATACATAAGGATAGAGCTGGTCTGAGAGTGCCCGCGGAGCTTTTCTTTGTTAAGATAGGCAAGGGTGATCATAGTCTTGTCAATGGCCTTGGTGGAGAGAAGAAGAGCGTCAAACGTATTGGGTATCATCGAGATGTCATTGGACTTTGTAAAAAAGGTCTCGACTAGCTGTCGGCCTATCCTTACCTCACTCTCCTTGATCCCGCTGTAACGGATGTAGGCCTGTCCCAAAACGGCCATGTCTTTTGCACCGGTATTGGTGTAGTCGAAACGGCTGAAGGTGCTGTTGGCGGCTTTGATCTTCGAGATGTCCTCGTCGGCGACATCAAAATAGGCACGGCTGTAATAGAGTCCCGCTTTAAGATCAAATCCTTTGAAAAGGGCACTTTGGTAGAGCAGTGAGCCGCCCAGACCGCTTACAACATAGTTCGTTTGGGAGGCGTTCTCTCTCTCCCACCTGTAAAAAAATGTATTCGAGCGTATTCGTCCGTAGAACATCCCTTCTTGGAACATCTTTGAAATGCTATCCGTTTCTTTGGGAGTTTGATGGTAGACCTCGGTATAGTCGCCTTTGAGAGTTCTTTTGGGAAGTTTCTCATCAGCAGACAGCATATTGTTAGAACTGAGTGCAAAAAGGATAGCGAAGCGTATGAGAGCTTTTGTCACCGGTATCCTTTGGATGTATATCTACAAATATGGGCAGTATGGCTTGCTCATACATTTCGGATCATTGATAGTAAAAAGCGTAGTATACTTAAGTATATAACGCATGTCAATACTCCAATTTCGAATAAACTTTAAGATAGTACGGCTTCGAGTAATTCATGCATGCGCTGTCGGCTTTTATGATATACTTTTTCAAAGCACCTGCAGGGTAAATGGAGTATCGATAGTTTACAAGGAACAGGTGGATCGTAGGAGCACAGATGAATACGAGGGAAGAGGATGAACTAATTCGGGACCATCAGCCGGATGCGATCACAACGCGTCTGGGGCAGCCGGCCAAGTCGGAGATTGTATCCAGTGCCGTGCTTGGCGGCATAGACGGATGCGTGACGACCTTTGCCGTTGTGTCAAGCAGTGTCGGTGCCGGTCTTCCTGCTTCTGTCGCACTGATCATGGGATTTGCCAATCTTCTCGCGGACGGTTTCAGTATGGCTGTGAGCAGTTACGAGTCCATCAAGGCCGAAACGGAATTTGTAGACACGATCAGACGTACAGAAGAGAAGCATATTGACACGGTCCCAAAGGGTGAAGAAGAAGAGATACGGCAGATATTCGAAAAAAAGGGCTTTTCCGGAGAGACCCTTCAGACGATCATCGAGACGATCTGCCAGGACCGTCATCTGTGGGTAGAGACGATGCTTAGAGAAGAACACGGTGTCCGCAGCGGGGGTAGCTATCCACAGCGGTCGGCATTCATAACCTTTTGCGCCTTTGTACTTGTCGGGGCGATACCGCTGTTGCCTTTTTTTATCTCAGGTATGCCAATGAGGGAACAGTTTTTTCTCAGCGCACTGCTTGCGGGAGTGATGTTTTTCAGCATCGGTGCTGTTAAAGGGTTTGTCTTTGAAAAGCCTCTCATTATCTCCGGTGTCAGGACACTCTTTACCGGAAGCATGGCAGCAGCCCTTGCATTTTTCGTAGGCTATCTTTTAAAAAATGTTTTTGGGATCGAGGGACTGTAAAGTATTTATGAGAGATACTGCAAGGCAGATATAAAGCAAGCCGAAGCTTACTTTACTTCGATGGATTTGATATTTGTCTTTTCTTCAAGTTTCGGAATAGTGACTTCCAGTACACCATTTTCACAGTTGGCTGTGATGTTTTCGATATCGACATGGTCCGGAAGTGAAAAACTTCGCATGAACCTCCCAAAATTTGTCTCGACCTTATAGTAGTCTTCTTCTTTGACCTCTTCTTTGAAGTTACGTTCGCCTGAGATGAGCAGTTGACCATCTTTTATATCGACTTTAATATCTTCTTTTTTTACTCCGGGAAGATCGACATCCACGTGGTAGGCAAATTCGCCTTCTCTTGTATTGACCTTAGGTGAGAATGCGCCAAGACTTGACTCATCTTGCGAGCTGTAATTTTTTAATATTCTGTTTTCCAAGTTTCTGAACTCTTTGAACGGGTCATATCTAGTGATAAGCATAATACACTCCTATGATTGGTATAAAAATTTTGAAGTACCAAAACTTCTTGAGAAAGTATAAAATATTTAAAAAGAGTTTTCTGCTACCTAGGTGGCACTTTGAAGATTTTTAGAGTTTGTCAAGAAGACGCTGGAGACTTTTGATCTTGATATGTTTTCGGGAGAGTTCGATAATACCCTCTTGTTTCAGTTTTTGAAGTGTACGGTTGACGACTTTGCGTACGGACCCGATCATGGCGGCGAGTTCTTCGTGTGAAAGGTTGTTGATAAGCCTGAGTTTTCCATCAAAGGAAGAACGATCGACAAAGCGTGAGAAAAGCCGTATAGTACGCTGATAGACATCAAAGAGCGAGAGGTCTACGGCAAGCTCCTCCATCGAACGCAGCTGCTTGGCGACATAGGGAAAAAAGAACTCCTGAAAGGAAGGATCCAGATGCATCATCTGTTTGACGTCCTGCAGCGGAAGCTCGATCACTTTGCTTGCCTCGAGTACTTCATAGTTGTGCTCATTCGTCTCACCGTCTAAAAGTCTGACAACATCAAACATATCACCCGCACCGAGAAGATAGAGGATCTGCTCTTTCCCGGTCTCCGGATTGATCTGGGAGACTTTGATCTTTCCTTCGAGAATAAAGTAAAAGAATTTGTCAGTCCCTGTGTACGACAGGGATGTGTCACCCTTCTCAAAGTACTTGTAACGACGGGATACAAGCTGTGAGGAAGCGTCGAGTTTATTCAGTATGAGATTGCTTGAGGTATCGCTAGTCTCAGCCATATACACTTCTTTTTTGAGATTTTTGATACAACAATTATACACTTAAATCTCTTATCTCATGATATCTTGAGTTCTTATCATGCCTTATAAAGGAGAGTGAGAATCATTGTTTTTTGGATACCTCTTGTCTCTACAATCAGGACTTTCAAGTATAATTCTTTTATGTTGAACCTTCCGATCACAGAGATCTTGCCAAAACTCAAAAAAACATTGATTTCACAGAACCGGCTTGTTTTACAAGCTCCTCCTGGAGCAGGCAAGACAACGGCTCTTCCTTTGGCTCTTTTGAATGCACCCTGGCTGCAAGACAAAAAGATCATCATGCTTGAACCCCGCCGTCTGGCGGTACGCTCTTCTGCGCAGAGAATGGCAGAACTTTTAGGGGAGAAGGTCGGCGAGACGATAGGGTATCAAATCAAGATGGAATCTGTCCAAAGCAGCAAGACGAAGATACTGATCGTCACCGAAGGGATTTTGACCCGCAAGCTTCAGACTGATCCATCTTTGGAAGATGTGGCCCTGGTCATCTTTGATGAGTTCCATGAACGCTCTATCCATGCGGACCTTTCTCTGGCGCTTTGCCTTGAGACACAGGCCATCTTGCGCGAAGACCTGAAGCTGCTGGTTATGTCGGCAACGCTTAATACTTCGGCCATCTCGGTACTTTTGGACGATGCTCCCATCATCCAAAGTGAAGGCCAATGCTATCGGGTGGAGGATGTCTATCTTGAAGCGAAGGTTCCTCAGCCTGCGAAAAAAGAACTGCCCGTCTTTATCTATAACCTTCTTCAAAAGCTCCTCAAAGAGGAGGAAGGAAACATCCTCATCTTCCTGCCGGGTACCGCCGAGATAAAGCGGCTCGAAGACAAGCTGAAAGAGACTAACATCAAGGATGTTTATGCCTCGGCACTTTATGGGACACTTTCTAAAGAAGAGCAGGATAAGGCGATAAGAGCCCCTGAACCAGGGAAAAGAAAGATCGTTATCGCGACTAACATCGCACAAACAAGTCTAACGATAGAGGGAATAACGATCGTCATAGACTCCGGACTTCAGAACCTTTCTGTCTTTGATTCACGTTCAGGGATGAATCGGCTTGAAACGGTGTTCATATCACAGGACTCCGCCACACAAAGATCAGGAAGAGCGGGACGTCTTTCCGAGGGGAAAGCCTACCATCTGTGGCATAAGGGAAAGATGCTCTTAAAGCATGACAAGCCGGAGATACTGTCAGCGGATCTGACACAGATGTGCTTGGAACTTTCATTATGGGGAAATGAAGACGTCAAAGAGCTTCGATGGATGGACCTGCCGCCTGAACATGCTCTGGATCATGCGAATGCACTGCTGGTCAGGCTCGGGGCACTGACAGATGAGAGAAAGATCACCAAGCATGGGAAAAAGATGTCCTCTTTTGGACTGCATCCGCGACTGGCGCATATGATGATCAGGGCAAAAGAGATAGGACACGCTTATGAGGCATCTCTACTATCTGTCCTGATAAGCGAAAAAGATATCTACACGTCGTCTTATCGTTCTTCTGATATGCGTGAAAGGGTCTCGATCCTGGATGATATCAGCAGGGAAAAACCGGTTTACGGTACGCATATTGACAGCCGGCATGCCAAATCGTTGCTGACAAGTGCCAAGAGGCTTGAAGCGAAACGACCTGATGCTGTCGACCTGGAGATCGTCGGTGTATTGCTCGCATTTGCCTATCCGGACAGGATTTCACAAATGAGAAGTGAACAAAGCGGCTCGTATCTTTTGGCAAACGGAAAGGGTGCTTGTTTATCCAAGGAAGATGAGCTCTATGGCAGAGACTATCTTGCCGTCAGTGATCTGGACGGAAGATCAGAATCTGCAGCGATCTATAAAGCGGCGTCTTTGTCAAAAGTGCAGATAGAAAGGTACTTGAAAGAGCAGATCGAAGAGAAAGAAGAACTGTACTGGAATTCGGCGTCGCAAAGAGTGGAAGCAAGAAAGAGAAGCCGTTTGGGTGCACTTATCCTTCAAGAAGCCCAGGTCAATACTTCAAACCAAGAAGAGACTTCCCTCGTCTTGATGGAAGCGGTAAAAACGCTTGGTCTGGATGCGCTGCCCTGGAATAAAAATTCTCTTTCACTTAAGCAGCGTGTCGAGTTTGTCCGTACACACAAAGAACTGCATGCCAGTACCTTTTCATTTCCAGATTTTGGCGATGCCCATCTCCTGGCGACGATGCAAGAATGGCTCCTACCCTACCTTGAAGGGAAAAACTCCTTGAAAGCATGTGAAAGTCTGGACCTGTATGCCATCCTTGCGAATCAGATGTCCTGGGAGCAGATGCAGGAGCTTGACCTCCTTGCTCCTTCCAAGATAAAGGTGGCCAGCGGTTCAAGTGTCCTGATAGACTATCAGGATATGAACAGACCCGTCTTGGCGGTCAGACTGCAAGAGATGTTCGGCACCCGGGAGACGCCAAGCGTCTTAAGGGGAAGAGTCAAACTGATGCTTCATCTGCTCTCCCCGGCCCATCGACCCATGCAGGTCACCCAAGACCTGGAAAGCTTTTGGAAGACGACGTATGCCGAGGTAAAAAAAGAGTTGCGCGGAAAATATAAAAGACACTATTGGCCGGATGATCCTTTGAGCGCCCAAGCGACTTCAAAGACCAAGAAGAATATGTGAAAACGCTAAAGTGCTATAATTAAGCAAAGGAGTGGCTATGAGACTTTTGTTTTTGCTTTTACCTGTTGTGTTCTTTTTAGGATGCGACAGTATCGGAGTGGGCGGTTCATACCCCTCTATCTACAGTAAGAAGAGCTCTGAATGTGGATGTGACGGAGTGATGTATGTCATCAAGAACCCAAATCAAAATGTTCAGAGAGTGACGCTCGTTCGTACGCGTACCAGCGGAACAGAACCGCAAAAGCGTCAAGAGATCACTATGCTGCTGCAGCCAAAGATCGAGAAAAAACTTGGCTGTTCTGAGATAAACCTTTTTATTTCAAGAAAATCCCCCTACTGCGACACCCACCAGAGTTTTTATGTGAAGAAGTACCGGGAAGTAAAACAGAAAGATTAGTCTTTTCTGACTTTTTAAATCAGATGGAAGCAGTCAAAATCTTGACAAAGGCTTGATATGAAAGCAAAAAAAGCAATCCTTTTTGTTGTCTCAGTGTTATTGTCTTGCAATGTACAGGCCCAAGAGGTCTATGGCAGTGCAGGTATGGGTCTGCTTGAGACGGATGAAATAGAGAGAGTCGGTTTTGGGACAATGTTCCGGGTGGGATATCTATTAAGCGAGTCTTCCCATAGTCTGGGCATCGAAGCCGAAATCAATCCTTTGATGGTGAAGCCAGAGGGCGATACGAGACACTCAAGCAGAGATATGGCAATGACATTGGGAAGTTACCTTGTCTATAATCTACAGATCCCCGATACCAAGATCATTGTCCGGCCCAAGGCAGGTCTTGTCCTTCCAAACTGGGGTGATAGGCTTTACAGGGACAACGAAAGTTTTGCCTATGGTCTGAGCCTGAGTTATTATTTTGATAAAGAGCTGGGCGTGTATGCTAGTTACGGCTCTTTTGGCAGCGGTGTAAAACAGTATTCCATTGGAATCGAACTCTTATTCAGATAAAAGAGTTTGACTCTTGCCGGGAGAGTATGCATTGGAGTGCTTTTCATGGAGTCTTATCTAAAAGAGAGTATACTTTAGGCATGAAAGCAATGATCCTATTCTTTGTACTGCTATTGAGCTTACAGGCGAGAGAACTTGATGATATCATATCCAAGGCACTTGAGAAGAATTACTCCTTGGAGGCGATAAACGAGCGTATCGCAGCAAATCGGGAAAATATCGAGGTATCAGAGCAATTCCCCAACCCCGAACTGTTGATCTTGACAAATACCGTTAATGACAAAGAGCCTATGGCACAAGACAGTGTCACTATCAAACAAAAGCTTCCCTATTTCGGGAAACGGGACGCCTCAAAACAAGTAGCCCTAGCCCAGAAAGATGTATTGAACGAAAGTCTGGACAATACACGGGTCAAGCTGGTCTATATGATACGCTCCAAGGCCTACAAGATATGGGAGCTTGAGCGAAGCTACAGGATAATCTGCGATTATGAGGACCTGACCAAACATAACATCGACCTTTATGAGTCCTACACGTCTACATCTGAGAACCAGCATATGGGGATCATGTCAGCAGAACTGGCTCTTTCTGATCTGCGTATTCAAAAGAGTGTGCTGCTGTCCAAGATCAGTTCCGAGTATGCACAGCTATCCTATTTGAGCGCTCAGGAGATCAGCAGTCTTGAACTGATCCTTGAAATGGGTGCCATGCCGGGACGAAATGAGCTAAGCAGAGGGTTGGAAGGAAACAGAGATGTCTCCTTGAAGGAAAAAGAACTGCAAAGAGAGCTTAGGCGTTCAGAACGTGTGGATATGGACAATTATCCGGATATCTCTCTGGTCGCAGGTTATTCGCACCGGGAAAGATTCGATGATTTCACTACCTTTGGCCTGGGTCTGAGTCTGCCTATATATGGCAGTGAGGACAGGAGATATGAAGAAACGCGAAGAACGGCACTTGCAGCGCAGGCTCTTAAAGAGGACACCAGGCAGGAAGTCACAGCGGCATTCCAAGAAGCCTATGCACAGATGAAATCAGCCTATGAGACCTACCACATCATCAACGATCAGGCGCTTCCTCAGGTAGAGCATATGTTTGATCTTATCAATGCTTCTGTCTCGGCAGGGGGCGACCTTTTTAAGTATATTGACATACTTGTGCAAAAGTTGAGACTGGAACAAAAGAGCATCAGTGCCGTGGCAGACTATAACAGGGCCGATGCCAAGATCAGAGCATTATCAGGAGAGATACAATGAACAGATTATTATGGCTTATCATCCCCTCTGTGCTTCTGGCCAAAGAGGCTACAGTAGAACAGCTTTTTTCTGTTCAGACGGTCAAGGTGATGAAGACAGAGAATGCCAAGCAGACAAGCAATTACGGCTATGTCAAAGAAGATGAGAGCCGCGTGTATATCATAGCGCCGCGTTTTGGAGGGTATGTCCTGAAACTGCATACAGACAAGACGTATGCTAAGGTGAAAAAAGGCGATCCTTTGATCACTGTCTACTCTCCTGAGGTGTTCAAGGCAAAAGAGGAGTATCTCAATGCCTACCGTTATACGCGGCAGCGTCCGAACAAAGGGATGCTTGAAAGCTCCCGACTCAAACTCAGTCTTTTGGGAATCAGCGATTCCGAGATAGAAGCTGTCATCACTTCGGGTACGGCGACTGAATCGACGACGATCTATGCTCCTGAAGACGGGTTTATCTTCAAGAAGAACATCGAGAAGGGCGCGGCATTTAATGCAAAGATGCCTCTGTTCAGGCTTGTAAATCTTGACGAGGTCTGGATAGATACAAAGATCTATGAAGAGCAGACAGAGGACCTGAAAAAGGTCGAGAAGTTTGAGATCGGCTTTAAAGGCATTGAAAAAAAATATGAAAGTACCGTATCTTTTTTACATCCGATGCTTGAGCCAAAGGATGCGACTTTTACGTTGCGGATAAGTCTGAAGAATGACGGAAGGCTTTTTCCGGGGATGTATGCCACGGTCCAGTCTGTTTCGCAAACACAAGAAGGACTTATCCTGCCACGAACGGCGGTTATCCGTAAAAACGGAAGATATTATGT
This sequence comes from Sulfurimonadaceae bacterium, assembly GCA_041553795.1. Taxonomy (GTDB): domain Bacteria; phylum Campylobacterota; class Campylobacteria; order Campylobacterales; family Sulfurimonadaceae. The sequence goes on along the minus strand of JBFEIF010000005.1, from coordinate 28,262 downwards.
CTTTCTGACTGGTGATTTCAAGGGCGAGCACGAGCCAAGGCAGATAGAAGTAAAAGTCCTTGATGCAGAGACCTACCGTGTCACAAAAGGTCTGAACGAAGGTGATGAAGTCGTAAACAATGCTCTGTTCATGATGGATTCGGATGCACAGATCAACAGTCTGTACTAGGAGTTTGAGATGATCGAAAGGCTCATAGCATTTAGTATCAAGAACCGCTTCCTGGTTCTGGCAGCAACCCTGTTCTTGATCTTCGCATCTGTCTGGTCGATGAGGAACACTCCCTTGGATGCTTTGCCTGACCTCTCTCCTCCTCAGGCCATCATCCATATCAACTGGGCAGGCCAGTCCCCGGGTATCATCGAAGATCAGGGGACATACCCCTTGGTCTCTCAATTTATGGCGATTTCCGGGATTGAGACGGTCCGCGGCTATTCCAGTTACGAAAATGGATTGATCTATATTATCTTTAAAGAGGGAACGGACTTATACTGGGCAAGATCGCGTGTTATAGAACAGCTCGCTTCTGTCCAGTCGCAGCTTCCTTCATCGATGAAGGTCACGCTCGGACCTGATGCTTCAGGGGTCGGATGGGTGTATGAATATGCACTGAGTTCGAAGACAAAGAACCTGGCCGAATTGCGGACAATTCAGGACTATTATTACAAGTTTGCCCTGATGGATGTCGATGGCGTGAGCGAGGTGGCTTCTGTCGGCGGGTTTGTACCGAATTATCAGGTGACGGTCAATAATGATGCCCTTGTGCGTTATGATCTGAGTATCGGTGATATTGCAAAGGTACTAAAGAGCAACAACAATGACACCGGAGGCCGGATCGTCATAGAAAACGGTTTTGAATGGATGGTCCAGGCTAAGGGTTATATCAAAGACCTTGATGACATCCGTGAACTTGTAGTCTCCGTGAAAGCCGGAATACCTCTGAAGATAGGGGATATCGCCAGAGTAGAACTGGTCCCTGGAGCACGCAGAGGTGTGGCTGACCTTAACGGCGAGGGTGAGGTCGTGGGAGGCATCGTCATGCTGCGTTACGGCGAAGATGTCTATTCTGCGATCAATGCGATCAAAACAAAGATGCAGAGTCTTCAGGTCGAAGGTGTCGACGTGACAACAGTCTATGACCGCTCGAGTCTGATCACAAAGGCGATCAATACCCTTAAAGATACGCTGATCGAAGAGAGCATCATCGTTGTCGTGATCATCGGACTTTTTCTGATGCATTTACGTTCCTCTCTCATTGTTCTTATTGTGCTTCCCTTGACGATGGCTTCGTCTTTTTTTCTGATGAAGCTTTTTGGGATAGGTTCGAATATCATGAGTCTGGGTGGTATTGCAATTGCGCTCGGTACGGTGGTGGATGCGTCGATCGTGATGATAGAGAACGCCCATAAGTCGCTTCACCGGTTTGAAGAAGAGAACGGCAGGCCGGCAGAGGGAAAAGAGCGTGTAGATGTCATCCTTAGATCGTCTCAGCTCGTAGGACGCCCCATATTCTTTGCGCTTGCCCTGGTTGTGGCCTCCTTCCTTCCGATATTTGCTCTGGAGGGGCAGGAAGGTCTTCTTTTTGCCCCTCTAGCCTATACAAAGACCTTTGCGATGGCAGCGGGAGCAATGCTCTCGATCACAGTCGTCCCTGTACTGATGGTACTGTTTATCAAGGGGAAGATCCTGCACGAGCGAAAAAATCCCCTTAACCGCTTTTTTATCTGGATCTATCAGCCGGCCATCGTTTACGGGATGAGGTTTAAGTATATTATCCTGGCGTTTGTCATCGCTTCTCTAGGATATATCTATCCCTTGTATAAAGAGCTTAAATGGGAGTTTATGCCCATGCTTAACGAACAGAGTTTTATGTATATGCCCGTAACGCCTTACGGTATCTCGGTAGACCAGTCGAAGGCGCTGGCGCAAAAGACTGATGCGATCATAAAGTCATTTCCCGAAGTCGAGACAGTATTTGGAAAAGCAGGGCGGGCCACATCGGCAACGGACCCTGCTCCCCTAGGGATGATCGAGACAATAATCAGTTTGAAAGAAGCATCGCAATGGCGTGAAGGCATGAGCTATGAAAAGCTAAGGGGAGAACTGGAGGAAGCTTTGCAGGTTCCGGGTCTGATAAACTCCTGGACCTATCCTATACGCGGACGTATTGATATGCTCTTAAGCGGGATACGCACGCCGCTGGGTATCAAGCTTTACGGTAAGGATGCCGCTGGACTTCAGCAATATGCGCATGAGATCGAACAGAGGCTGAGAGGCTTTGAGAAGACACTCTCGGTCTTTGCAGACCAGGCAAGTACCGGTTATTACATAGATATGCTTATCAAAGAAGAAGCTTTGCAGCGCTACGGACTGAGTAAAGACACCCTGCTTCAATATGTCTCTTTGGCTATAGGCGGAATGCAGGTATCCACTCTGTATAAGGGGCTGGAACGCTATCCGGTGACATTGAGACTGGAGGAAGACGAACGCCGTTCTTTGGATCAGATCAAAAATATTCTGATCAAGACCCGCTTGGGATCTGTTCCCCTGTATACCTTTGCAGATGTTGACTATAAAGAGTCGGCATCCGTGATCAAAAGCGAAGCGGCATCGCCTGTCACCTTGATATATATAACACCCAAAGAGGGAATAACACCAAAGGCCTATAAGGATGAAGCACAAGCTCTGATTGAGAATCTTGATCTGCCTGCAGGTTATCATATGACGTGGGCGGGCCAGTCGGAGTACCTTGAGTCGGCGATGCAAAAGATAATCTGGATCGCGCCGGGATCTTTGCTGGTCATCTTGCTTCTTATTTACTTTGCCCTGAGACAAGCGGTGCCGACGCTGATCGTATTTTTCACCCTTCCTTTTGCTCTTTTGGGCGGGCTTATCTATATAAAACTGTTGGGGTTTTCTATGAGCATTGCTGTCATAGTCGGTTTCTTGGCACTTTTGGGGATCGCGGCAGAGACGGCTATCGTCATGATTGTCTATCTTCAGGAGAGTGTGGATGAGGCCAAGAGAAGAGATAAGGAGATGTTCGGTGCAGAACAGCTTCGAGAAGCGATCTACGAAGGGGCCGTTCAGCGTGTACGCCCAAAACTTATGACAGTCTTTTCCATCCTGGCAGGTCTGGCACCCATCATGTATATCAGCGGAGTCGGAAGCGAAGTGATGCAGCGTATTGCCGCACCGATGCTGGGCGGTATCATCACCTCGGCTTTACTCAGTCTGGTGATAATCCCTATACTGTTTGAGATATTCACGAAAAAAGAACTAAGGATAGAAGATGAAGCAGTTAGGTCTTAAAACATTTTTGTTAGGAGTCGTAACACTCTTTGTTTTGAACGGATGCAATGACAAACCGACCGAGAGCAAGGCCAAATCCGAATCGAAATGCGGTGCGGGGAAATGCGGTTCCAATATGTTTGACGGTAATGCAGCTTTGGCCAAAAAAAAGAAAAACATACTCTCTCAGATGGAGGATGATGACCCTCGCAAGGATTGTGTTATCAAGGCCGAGACGACAAAAAAAGTTTATGACTGTGTCCGTGAACCTGAGGGTTATAAGCTGACGAAAAAGTTCGCGACAGCCAAGTGCGGCAATGATACGGATATGGTTGAAGACAAATCGATGAAATGCGGTGCAGACAAATGCGGCAGTTCAGAGTGAGATTGCCCAAAGAGGAGCCTGCCGGATTTTAAGAAGCAAAGGTCTTGTCTTGTGACAAAAAGTTTTTAACCGAAGCTTAACGTTCAAAGTTCTATGATAATAGATAGAGACGTGCACAAAGGACTGAGCATGAGCAGATTAGAGACCTTAGCCTTAAACGATACCGGATTTGCTTTTGACCCGATGAGCGGGGAGAGTTTCACGCTTAATGAAACGGCCCTTGAAATCATAAAAGCGATCAAAGAGGGAAAGAGCGAACGCGAGATAGCGAAACAGCTGAGCGAAGTCTATGAGGTGGAGGCTTTGGACAGTTTTACCGATGTCCTGGCTTTTATCAAACAGTTAAAGATGTTTGGACTGGCGGATTGAGATGGACAGTTTACGCGTAGGACTAAGCGGTATCAACGATACGGACAATCCCGGCTCTGGAGTCGGAGTTGCGCGCAGCCTTAAAGATGCCGACCCTTCGATAAAGACCATTGGGCTGAGTTATGATATTCAGGACCCGGGAAACTACATGGACTTTGTCATCGACAAAAGCTACATACTGCCTTACCCGAGCAAGGGATGGGAAGCGATCTTCCCCTATCTTCAAAAGATCAAAGAGGAGTCGGGTCTTGATATCATCATCCCCAACCTTGACGCGGAACTTCCTTTGTACATCAAATATCAGGACGAACTTGAAAAAGCGGGTATCAAGACTTTTTTGCCCACACAGGAACAGTTTGATCTGCGTGCAAAAGAACACCTGGGAACACTCTCAGACCTGCTCGGCATAGCCTATCCAAAGACCTTCAATGTCTTCAACCTGGATGAACTCAGAGATGCTCTCAAGAAACTCGACTATCCTGCCGTAGTCAAAGGGAACTATCACAAGGCCTATGTCGTCCACAATCTTAATGATGCCATCTTGCGTTTCAGCGAGATCTCTTATGAATGGGGATACCCTATTCTGGTACAGGAACTCGTTGAAGGAGAAGAGCTTAACATCATCGGTCTTGGCGACGGTTCGGGAGGAGACTTCGGGATGGTCGCGGCAAAGAAGATGACGACGACAGCACTGGGAAAATTTTGGAACGGCGTCTCCATTGAGCATACGGCATTGATGCAGGTGGCAAAGGACTTTGTCCAGAAGACTTCCTGGAGAGGACCTTTTGAACTTGAATGTATGGTGGACAGAGAGAAGATCTATATGATCGAGATCAATCCGCGTTTTCCTGCCTGGGTCTATTTTGCAACGGCGATCGGTGTGAATCTTCCCCAGCGGATGGCGGATTTTATCCTGGGCAAAAATGTTAGCCGTGAAAGCCGCTACCAGGCGGGAAAGATGATGATACGCTATACCTATGAGACGACGGCTGATGTCGCAGATCTGAGCCATTTGGCTACGAAAGGAGAAAGCTGTGACAAGTCCTAAGAAAAAGTACGAAAGTCCTGTAATAGTGAAGATCCAAAGTTCGATGAACAAGTTCGGCCTGCCTTCGATGCAGCAGCGCATCCGTAAGGATATCGACGGCGTGCCTGTAGGCGAACTCAAGGAGAGGTTCGGATCGCCGATTTTTGTCTTCAGCGAACAGAAGATGCGGACACTTTATCGGGATGCTTATGAGGCGTTCATCTCACGCTATCCTAACGTTCAGTTCGGATGGTCCTATAAGACGAATTATCTCACAGCAATTTGTGCGGTCTTTCATCAAGAGGGCGCTATAGCAGAGGTGGTCAGCGAGTTCGAATATGAAAAGGCACGTGCTGCAGGGATAGAAGGGAAGGATATTCTTTTTAACGGTCCTTATAAACCCTATGATGCTCTGCTACGAGCAGCCTCCGAAGGTGCGAAGATACATATCGACACCTTTGATGAGATCAGCGATCTGGAGAAGATAGCGGATGAACTCGGGATAAAGATACCGGTCGCTATCCGTGTGAATATGAGTACGGGGATAGAACCGCATTGGAGCCGGTTCGGCTTCAATATCGAAAGTACTCAGGCGATGGACGCGGTACGCCGTATCGAAGCAGGAGGAAAACTCCTGTTAAACGGTCTGCATTCGCATATCGGAACCTTTATCCTTGATGTCAATGCCTACCGGCTTCAGACGACCAAGATGGCGCTTCTTATGAAGGAGATAGAGGCGCATACCGACTTTGCAATAGAGTACCTCGATGTTGGCGGAGGGTTCGCCTCAAAGGCTCACCTCAAAGGGATCTATCAGCCTCCCGAAGTCATTGTCCCGAGTATCGATGATTATGCCGAAGCGATAACGGGCGCGCTTTATGATAATCTCGAATACGGCAACTATCCGAAGCTGTATCTTGAGGCGGGCCGCTATCTTATTGATGAAGCCGGTTTTTTGATAACATCGCTAACGGGAAGCAAACGCCTGCCTGACGGTCGGATGAACTACATCATGGATGCCGGAGTGAACCTTCTGTATACGGCGTTTTGGTTCAAGTACAACCTCGAACTAAGCCAGAAGTATGAGGGGATGATGGAACCCGCTTTGGTCAACGGTCCCTTGTGTATGAACATCGATGTCATCGATGAGAATATTATGCTGCCGCGTCTTAAACGCAATGATACGATGACTATCTCGCCTGTCGGTGCGTATAATGTGACACAGTGGATGCAGTTTATCCGCTATAGGCCTGCGGTCGTCCTCATCGATACGGAAGGCAGACCGCATCTTATCCGCGAGGGAGAAGAGCTCAAGGATATTGACGAACGCGAACGTCTTCCCAAGCATCTAAAGGCTTAGCATGAAGAGGCTTTTGAGGTATTATCAGGCCATAATCAGTTCCTATTCGGAGGTCTTCTTCTTGCAGGACCGACGTTATGGACTTATCCTGCTTCTTATATCTTTTTTTAATGTCAATATCGCTGTTTCGGGGCTTATAGCGATTATAACTGTCCTTCTCTTTGCTGCCTTTATCCGTATGGAAACAGATTTTTTGGAAAATGGTTTTTATCTCTTTAACCCTTTATTGGTGGGGATGTCGATCGGCTATATCTTTGAGGTGACAGCTGTTTCCTTTTTGCTGATCATCATGGCATCTATTTTTACATTCTTGCTGACTATGGTGCTCTATCATCTTTTCTACAGAGTCTCTGTCCCTATCTTGTCTTTGCCTTTTACTCTGGTGAGTACCCTTATCTATCTGGCGACTTTGAACTACACCTCCTTGTATACGCAAGCACTTTATGTCGGCTTGGAACTGTTTGACCTCTCCTTTTTGCCGCAAAGCCTGAGTATGTTCTTGAAGGCCTTCAGTACGATACTCTTTCTTCCCTATGCCAGCATCGGGCTCGTCTTTGCCGTGTTATTACTGTCTTATTCCCGAATAATGTTTTTGTTTGCCTTGGCGGGATTTTATACGGGAGTCTTTGTCCATTCCTTGATGCTCGGCTCTAATCAATTAGCCCTCTTAAACCCTTATGCTTTCAACTACATCCTGATATCGATCGCCTTGGGGAGTATCTTTTTGGTCCCCTCCGTGCGAAGTATCGTCATTGCATTGAGCGCTGTTGCGATGAGTGTCCTTATGATGGATGCCTCCTCCTCTTTTTGGACGATCTACAAGATACCCGTATTTACATTGCCGTTTAATGTCATCACTGTCTTTTTTCTTTTTGTCCTAAAAAGTGTACGGCTCAGAGAGTTTGCCTATCGTATTAAAAAAACACCGGAGATGACACTGCGTTCGTATGTCCTTTCTGTATTTCGTTTTAAGGCGGAAGAGATCAACCTCTTTCTTCCTTTTTCGGGAAACTGGAGTGTTTATCAGGGGTTTGATGATGAATGGACGCATGAGGGCGAGTGGAGATATGCTTATGACTTTGTCATCCGTCAAGAGGGAAGCACGTTTAAGAACGAAGGACTCGGACTGGAGGATTATCATGCGTATAGAAAACCGGTCCTTTCGCCGGTCTCGGGATACGTCATCGATCTCAAAAAGAGCATTGAGGATAACGCCATAGGACAGGTCAATACGATAGAGAACTGGGGAAACTATGTTGTCATCCAAACGGCATTGGGCAGTTTTGTCGAGCTTTCTCACTTTAGCAGACACTCCTTGAGAGTGAGAAAGGGTGAGTTCGTTGAACAGGGCCAGATGCTTGGACTGTGCGGGAACAGCGGCTACTCGCCCCAGCCGCATATTCACATACAGGTTCAGGAGAGTGCCGTTCTGGGAAGCCGGACCCTGCCCTTTAATTTTGTCAGCTATATCCGAGATGATACACTGCATTTTTATGAGCGTCCTCTCAGAGATGAGGATCTGGAGTCCTGCGTGAATGACAGGATCCTGGACAAGATCCTGAGTTTCAGTCTTGACAGTGTCTATTCCTATAAGGTCTATAAAGACGGTAAAGAGGTCGATGCTTTCGCACTGAAAGTGAAGATGAACCGTTTCAGCGGGCAGTTCTATTTTGAGGATGAGCATAAGAATCTTCTCTATTTTGCAAAAGAGGCGGGGATGTTCTATTTTTATGATTATGAGGGTGACTCTGAGGTCTGGCTGCAGAAGTTTTACACGGCTATGCCTCGTGTGCCTTTGTGTTACAAAAAAGATCTGAGATGGCGCGACTATCTGCCGGTGCATAACCAGAGCAAAGACGGCTGGTTCGATATTTACTCCTTGGGTGCGATCTTTGTTCCGAAAATACTGGTCTGCGAGGGCGAATGGCGTTTTGAGGACGGGCTGAACCTAAAAGGCAGATTGTCAAAGCAGCCGACATCTCAGATGCATGTGGAACTCGATCAGATCAACGGTATCAAAACAGTTCGGCTTGAGGGTTGGACCATAAGGATGGAAAAATGAAGTTTGCAGTATTGATGAGTCTTTTTAGCCTTTTCCTTTTTGCTCAGGAGGGGGCACTGCCGTCCTTTGTCCCTTTTGTAAAGGAAAGCATCATACCCTACGGAGGTGATGTGAAATATTCGGACTCTTCAAAAGAGGAGGGCTGGTTTGCAGGCGTCTATTACCAAAGAGAGATAGACAGAGGCCGTTTTGAGATGAATCTGGAGCATACCGAGATCGTCTATACCGACCGCAGCGAGGAAGACCTTAAACTGACAAACCTCACGGCAGTCTGGACGCATTACAAGGGTGAGAATAACCTGTTTCGATATGGCGGACACTATATTGACAGCAATGAGGCTCAGTCCGACCGTGTTCTTATTCTCATTGCTGGCATCAAGTATTATGAGGGATACGACTTTGATATAGGGGTTGATCTTTTTTACAGTATTTACAGCAAGTTCGCCTTTGATACAAACACGACTATAACAGACCGCGGGGCTTCATTCTCAAATGCTCCGGGGACACGGATGAGGACAAATAGAGGGCTCGAAGTCTTTCAGGCGGAAGGAAGCGTCGGATTTGTATCGGGCGAAGAGGATGATATATTAGGCCCTTTTTATACGAGGTTGTATCTTGATCTCATCACGCCTTTGACGGATAATGGTATGCTTTTAAAGGATGCCTACCACTCTGCGGGATTTACCTTGAGAAAAGTCAGTGGAGCATGGATGGCAGAGATGGGCGGCTGGATAGGTGAACAGGTCTTTGGAGTACGAAACGGAGGGTTTACCGTGTATAATCTTCCATCAGAACATCGAGGCGGGATGAATGCCGCGGTGCACTATTCTTTTATTCAAAGCCTTGGCCTCAGGGTTGGATATATCTATGAACGGTTTAAAGAGTCCGGTTTTGAGCATGCTGCATCCCACAGCGTATTGGGTTCAGTCGATTACAGTTTTTAAAAAGGACAATGGATGCGATTTTTGGTGATCTTACTGGTCAGTATTAACCTTTTGGCATATGAGGATTTTATCAAACAGGCCTATTACGACTCTTATACCCATGAGAAGAGACAAGACTATGGTGCTGCCATACGCTCACTGCAGGTCGTTTACAAACGTTATCCTAAGGCTTATACGCCCAATCTCTGTCTAGGCTGGCTTTTTTATCTGAACAAGAACTACGCCAATGCGCGTTCGCATTATGAGGCGGCCGTCAGTATAGTCCCCGGGTCTGCTGAGGCGAAGCTGGGTCTGATCCTGGTCTTGAAAGCACAGGAAAGATATGATGAGGCCAAGCGTTTGATCTACGATATATTGCAGGGCGATCCGTATAATTATTTTGCCAACCTCTACCTTGCGGATCTTTTGAGTGTAACAGCACAATATGAGTCCTCTTTGTATGTCATTGATAAGATGCTGAAGTATTATCCTACGGATGTAGCCTTCCTTTCCTGGCTGGCATATGTCTATGTGAAGCAGAAAAAATACGACCTGGCAGCAGGAGTCTATGCAGATATAATCATTCTGGACCCCTCCCATCCGGATGCCTTGAGCCATCTGAACCAAAAATAATGGGATGAAAGGGCGCAGGATGATACGTATTGCCGTCATGCTGATGTTGATCAGCGTCTTTTTGTTTGCAGATAACAATGAAAGCCGAAAGGACATCCTTTATACCAATCTTGTGGGTACTGCAGTGATCACTGCCTGGGGTGTTCTCAACTGGGACTACGGAAAACGGCGACCGCACAGGGATGACGAGGAGTGGTTTGGACGTGAGACGGATTCTGGCGGAGCGGATAAGCTGGGGCATCTTTATGCTTCGTATATCATCGGTTCGGCTCTGTCGGGACTGTATGAGAGCTGGGGCTACAGCGAGAAAGATGCGGCGCTGTATGGGGCTTCTTCTTCTTTCTTTTTAATGAACTACATGGAAGTCGGGGACTCTTTCAGCCAAGACTACGGATTTTCCTATGAAGACTTTCTGATGAATACCTTTGGAGCTTTCAGCTCTTATCTCTTTTACACGAACCCAGAGCTTTCAAAACGGGTCGATCTCAGAATTGAGTATCTGCCGAGTCTCGACACGGCAGATATTATCACCGAGTATGAAAAGATGAAATATCTTATTGCATTTAAAGCAGAAGGGTTTGAGTCCGTGACACATCCCTATCTGAAATATGCCGAGCTGCAAGTGGGCTATTACACCCGTCATTACAAGGGAGGCTATAATGAGCAGAGTGAACGTATCATCTATCTTGGGATCGGCTTTAATCTTTCGCGTCTTGCACGCGAACAGGGACAGACCAAGACATCGCGTCTTTTGAATTATTATCAGCTTCCGTACACCTATCTCCCGCTTGAAGAGGATCTTAACCACTAGATCTTGCTAACAGGAGTTCATAAAACAGATGGCGGCGAAAATGCTGATAATGGGTCAAGTTGCGGTCATACCGTAAGCTTATTTTATAGTATGAAGCGATAGAATTGAATCACACTGGATAAAAGGGATTTTTTAATGTCACAATTATTGATGCTTGAATATTCTAAGTTTAAAGAACAGATGGACTCGGTGTTTGATAATGATCAGTCTATCACAAGTGTTGATCTCTTTGATAATTTTGTACATGCATTGAGCCAATCGACCAACGTGCTTAAAGAAGAAGACCTTAAAGCGCTTGTCTTCAACCAGTTCAAGGGATACGGCGACTTTGACAAGACGATGAAGGAAGTGTCCAAAAATGTTTCTGATATCCATCAGAGCACCAAAGATGCCATTACTGCTATTGACAGCAACAATGTAAGCGGTCTTAAAGATGCCTATGCCAAGTTAAAAGATTATCAAAAGCGCATTGACGAGCTAGAAGAAGCCATTTACAGAGATGATATTACAGGGATGTATAACCGTAAATTTTTATTTAATCACGATTTGGATGCGAATGAAGCCTTTAAATACAATGGGATCTTGTTGCGTCTAAGTGTGAACAACTTTCAGCAGATCAACAAAGAACACGGTTATGAAGCCGGCAATACTGTGCTAAAGTTTGTTTCTACATTGCTGCAAAAAAACCTTAAAGCAGCAGGCGTATATCTTATCCGTTATATGGGTGTTCAATTTGTTGCAGTTGGAAGAGAAAGTGTCTCGACAAAGGTAACTGCTGCTTTTAAAAACACGGTAGATCTTATTTTAAGTAAAAAGTTCAAGACCCATGAAGGCGAAGTCCTTCATATAGAACTTGAGTTCAATCAGCAGATATTCGCTAAAGGGCAAAGCTTTCAAAAGGTTTTTGAAAGCCTGTGACCCTTCTTCCTATTTGAAGTATTTTTTCAGGTCTTCTTCGACAGCACCGGGTACAGTCATGATCCCCATAAATCCGCTCATATCCAAAAGTGGGTAGGAGATAGCAATATAGTAGTCAGCGCGCATCGCTGTTGCCTTCGCATTCCCGTCTTTGCCTTTTTCAACCAGGACCATCCATGGAAGAAGTCCCGCATTCTGGGCACCGATCTTGTCTGCAAACTTCATTGTACGTTTCGCAAGTTTAACACCGTAAACAGTCCGTCCTTCTGAAATCTCAAGCTTAAAGACAAGGTTCTTTTTGGCATTCTTTTCGATCTTGGATTGAAGGTCGCTATAGTCTCCCTCAGCTACTTCGATGACATCCTGGTAATAAGGGCGTGAGACCATGAACTGATAGTTGCCAAGTTTTTCAAACTCCCATTGGTCTGCAGAAGGTTTAAGACCGGCAAATGCCTTGTTAAGTGCATCTAAGACAGGAAGTTCGTCATTAAGCTTGTAATCATCCTGTAAAAAGGCACGGATGAAATAACGCGGATTTGTGATCCGGACTTCTTTGTCTTCTGTGTTGACAAGGGCACGCATCTGGCCTGCAAGAAATCCGCGGCCGGTCTTATCCGCCAATGCCTTTAGATGTTCATTGGTAAATGCGACGACATCCATCTTTGCTTTAGCGACTTTTGAAACAGAGATAATCTCAAAGCCCTGGCTTTGAAGAGCGTCTTTGACCTCTTGTGTGCTCATAAGCGGAGAAATAAAGTAAGTGCTTACTTCTTTGGGACCTTCATAACGTGCAGTATCCTCCTGTGAAGAACAACCGGTGAAGAGGAGGTATGAAAGAGCCAAGCCTAGAAAGAGAAGATAACGCATTTTTTTCCTTTGCAAATGATTTGAAATCATTATGCACTTTCTATGTTAAAAAACCGTTTAATCATAGTGTACCAGCTGTTTTTAAAGAGATATGTGTAGCAAAAGCATAGAACTATATCAATATATCTTGATATATATTTGGTAATACGATATAATCCGTAATAATTAAAGGAGTCTGGATGAAACGTTTGCATATACACATTGCCGTTAAAGATATTAACGAGAGTAAAAAATTTTATACGGCGCTTTTTGGGATGGAACCGACGAAAGAGAAAGATGACTATGTCCAATGGCTGGTGGATGATCCGGCTGTAAACATGGCGATCTCTTCAGGAAGAGACAGTGTCGGTCTGAACCATCTTGGACTTCAGATGGATAGTGATGAAGCACTTGCTGAGGTTGAAGAGAGACTGATGGCCGCAAATATCATGGGGGAGAAGCAGGACGAAGCGCGCTGCTGTTATGCCGAGTCAAAAAAATACTGGGTTCAGGATCCGCAAAACGTGATCTGGGAGAACTACCATACGATGGAGCAGATAGAATTCTTTGGCGGCGATACCTTTACCGGCGGAGAAGGATGCTGCACACCGACATTCTCAACTAATGGAAAATGGTCAGCCGGAGGATCATGCTGAGTGGAGACATTCTTAGCGACTGTCTCGGCGCTGAACGATGAGACACGTGTTCTGATCTTGCGGTTTCTGGATGAGCATGGGGCATTGTGTGTCTGCGATCTGCAGAACTCACTGGAGATGATCCAGTCACGTCTTTCACGGCATTTGAAGATACTCAAAGATGGCGGGTTCCTTCGTGTCGAAAGAAAAGGGACCTGGGCATATTATGCCATCCGTTCACCTTTGGATAGATTTCGGATGGAAGCGCTTGAAGAGATCCGTCATTTGAAGATAACTCTTCCTCCGCTGCAATTGGCCGGGACGGAGTGCCAGATAAAGGTCTCGGTAAAATAGAGTTAAAAATAGGAATAATTGAAAGTGAGATCTACAATGTCGAAACATAAAAAAGTACTTATCTTGTGCACAGGAAACTCATGCCGCTCGATCATGGCGGAAGCGCTTATAAACGCAAAACTTGACAGTTGCGTCCAAGCTTACAGTTCGGGTGTCAAAGCAAGCGGAAAGGTGAATCCTTATGCGAAAGAACTTCTTGAAGAGCACGATATGTGGCGAGACGAATATCATTCAAAGACGATCGATCAGGTCATCGACGAAACCTTTGATCTGGTCGTAACGGTTTGTGACCATGCCAAAGAGACATGCCCTGTCTTCACAAAACCGGTAAGGACCATACATGTCGGCTTTGAAGATCCCGATGGTAAGGGCTTGGATGCCTTTGCCGACACACTGCTTGAGATAGAGACACGGCTATTGCCGGTTATCGAGAAGGAGCTGTGCCAATGATCCTGGCATCCGGACTTTTCTTCCTCACACTGCTCTTTGTCATCTGGCAGCCAAAAGGACTTCAGATAGGTACGACAGCTGTCATAGGGGCACTATTGGCCTTGGCAACTGGTGTTGTCTCGCTGGATGATGTTTGGACAGTCACATCGATAGTATGGGATGCTACGCTTGCTTTTATCGGTATTATCATCCTCTCCTTGGTATTGGATGAGATCGGTTTTTTTGAATGGGCTGCATTGAAGATGGCAAAGTTGAGCAGGGGTAACGGTAACCTGATGTTTGTCTATATCCTGATACTGGGTGCCTTGGTTGCTGCCTTCTTCGCGAATGACGGTGCTGCCTTGATCTTGACGCCTATCTTGCTGGCAAAGATGAAGCATCTTAAGATGGAACCGGTCGCCGTATTCGCTTTTTTGATGGCAGGCGGTTTTATCGGCGATTCGGCATCGAATCCTTTGGTCATATCCAATCTTACCAATATTGTGACAGCAGGTTTTTTCAATATCGGTTTTTGGGAGTATGCGAGGATGATGTTCTTGCCGAATCTGCTGAGCATCATCGCTTCCATAGCTGTCTTATGGTTCTTCTTTAGGAAGGACATCCCGCGTCATATCGATGTTGAAAACCTTGCTTCGCCGGCATCAGTCATCAAGAACAAGACGATGTTTAAGCTCTCATGGTATTTTTTAGCATTACTGATGCTGGGTTATTTTATCGGAGACCATTATCATCTTCCCGTCTCCATATTTGCTCTGGGCGGTGCTCTGGTCTTTTTGGGAATCGCTGCCTATTTCAAGGCGACAAAGCCCGTTATGACGATCAAGACGGCTCCATGGCAGGTCGTCTGGTTCAGTATAGGGCTTTATGTCGTCGTTTATGGACTGAAGAACGAGGGATTGACAGCCTACTTAGCCAGTGTAATCGATTCAATGGCCACGGCAGGTGAGACTGTTGCGATCATCGGTACCGGTTTTTTGGCGGCCGTTTTAAGTTCTGTTATGAACAACATGCCGACGATCATGATCATGGATATTGCTATCGCAGAGACAGGAAAAGAGGCTTTGGCCTATGCTAATATTCTTGGTTCCAACCTTGGCCCGAAGATGACACCGATAGGTTCTCTTGCGACCTTGCTGTGGCTGCATGTGCTTGAAAAGAAAGGCGTGAAGATCACTTGGTGGCAGTATATGAAGGTTGGGCTTGTGATTACACCTCCTGTCCTTTTTGCAGCGCTTCTCGGACTTTTATAAAAATGTAACAATTCTGTAACAGGCATTGTGTATAATTTTACTAAAATAATAATATATATAAGGATAGATAATGATAAGTGATAGAATTCAAAGAACGATGATGGGGATTATGTTGACGGTGATCTTATACCTGGTCAACACGAATGAGCTGATGATAGCGAGCTACCTGCTTGCATTTATGGTCGTTATGGTCTTTTCATGGGCTATATTTGATTTTTGTCCGTCTACATGGGGACTAAGAAAGATATTCAAGGAAGAGTGCAAGCCGTGTGGAAAGTAAGCCTTAGGCTTACTTTTTAGACATTTACTAACTTACATAAGATGAACGTCTTGTTCATCTTATCTTCTGACTCCGATAAGAGCGTCTTCTCTCTGACTTTACAACATTTGTTTCTTCTTCTCACTATTGAGCATCTATAAAGATTAGCTAAGTACTTTTTGAATATCACTCTGATTATATTAATTAGAAACACATGTCTTTGATTTGTAAACAATATGCATAATACTTTTTAGGGTACAGAAAATAGGGGGGGGTGAATATAATGTGTAAGGTTTTTGTTTTGGAGATTAAGATTACATAGTGATTTCATTTTAGTGTCAAGATGTATGATATGTAACCATTATGTAATATTGAGCCTTTATAATTCCATCAATTAATATCAAGGGATTTAAAATGAAAAACGTTATATTATCAATGGCTGTACTAGCGACAGTCGTAATGGCTGAAGGGGACATTGACCATCCACACGATCGAATAGAAGAAAAGAAAAACCAAAGTCAAGAAGAAGTAAAAAAGAACATTGAACTCATGGAAGCTGAGCTAGCTGATATGAAAGCTAAGTTAGTTACTAAAAAAACTGAAAAAAGCATCATGGATAGAATTCATTTCAAAGGTGATTTGAGAGTAAGATATGAGAGCAAAGAGTATGACTACTCTGATGGTAGTGAAAAAAATCAGTATCTTGGTAGATATCGTTTAAGACTAGGTGCAGTGGCTGATCTTACAGAGGATTTGCACTTTGAATTTGGTATGAGAAGTGGTTATGCCAATCCGACTTCAGGTAACCAAACTTTTGTTGAGGCAAATAAAGATACCCAAGGTCTTGCACGCTACTTTTGGCAGTCACTTAGAGTCAATGTTTTAGGTTTGTCGTATAATTCTGGTAACTCTACTTACAAAGTAGGTAGACAACCATACATGATGTACAGACCTATTAAATCTCAGCTGGTTTGGGATAATGACATTTCATTAGATGGAATCAACTACCAATATAAAGATGATGCAAATATTTTTACTGCTGGTGTGAATCGAACAAGTTGGGCAGAAGCTTCTGTAAGTCAAAATGACGTCGATCTTTATTTGGCACAATATGTAAGAACAACTAAGTTCGAAAACTCAAAACTCAATCTAGGTGCTGGTTTTTATTACTATGAGGGCGTAAAGGGCAATACATCTCTTTATAGTTCTAATAAAGGTTCTAGCATGGGTAATACTATGATAAATCCAACAACTGGGCTACAAGAAAAGGATGATAAGAACGGTGCTGTATTTGCAAACGATTATCATATCGCAGAGGGCTTTGGAGAACTTAAGTTTAAAAATGTTCTTGGCAAACCGTTAACTGTGGCTGCCGGAGTAGCATACAATACAGCTGCAAGTAATAATAATTTTGGTTACGACCTTGCATTCCAGGTCGGTAAGGCTAAAGAAGTTGGTGACTGGCAGTTAAAATACTCTTACACAGAGTTGCAAGAAGATGCTGTACTTGGTGCGCACTCTGACTCAGATAACTTTGGTGGTGGTACAGCTGCTAAGGGTCATGCAATTAGACCAAAATATAAATTTGATAAAAACACTTATCTTGCGGCTACATTCTTCTACAATACTCGCTATGCTAGCAAAGATGCAAAAGCAGGCGATACAGATTATGAGCGTGTACAGCTGGATGTGATTCTTAAATTCTAGTTCAAGCGCAAAAAAGAGCATCTTAGAGATAAGCTATATCAATTCTCCTAACAAAAGCAGAAGTAAAACACTTCTGCTTCATCAATTCCCTCCTCATCGCCCACATCATCCAGACCCTATGTTATAATTGCCATATATTACTACACAACAGGAAAGAAAATGTCCGAAAGCACTTTGATTACAATCCTGATCATCTTACTGGTATTGCTGATCCCTCTGCTTTTGTCCTATATCGTCTATCCGGACGATAAGATAGCTACGCATATCCCTGCCAAGAAAAAGTCATCAAAGATCGTCATCACCAAGGACAAGCCTCTTACTTTTGAAGAGATCACGGCCATCTTTATGCATAAAGAGAGTTCCAAAGAAGAATTGAAAGAAGCGATAGAGCAGCTCATTCGGTACCACGGAAAGATCCATTCCAAGCTCGGAGACCTCCCTCATCCGGATTTTAAACGCTATCTGACTCTGATTATAGAACTATGCAATAATCCCCAGGCGGATAAAGACATAATCGTCTTGCTCGACCAGAAACTGCGTATTAGAAACCCTAAATATGGTCTGAACATCGATGAGGCTATTGACAAGGGTATTGCTGCAAGAGGTTTCTAGGGAGGTAGGAAGAGGATCTTTTAGGATCCGTTTAGCTCAAGGGTCCTGTTTCGGTCTGTGCTAAAAATAGGAAGGTCTGCAGTGTCAGTTGACACGCAGGGATGTGTTGAGCATCTTTCGGGCGCTATAATAGTTGATATAGGTTTTTCCTTTTATCAGGGAGATCCCCGCTGTCTCATAGATAGTCGTCTTTGTCTTGACACCGTCTATCTCTATAGTCTGGATTATGGTTGTTCTGACAAGAGCCGACTTTCCGTCCTCTTCTATATTAAAACTTCTTTCCTGCACTTCAATAAGGTTGCTCTGTACGTTTTTCCATAGATTGCTAAGATAATGTTTGTACTCGTTGAAGGTAAGACGCTTGGTCTCCGAATCATCGATATTCTGATCTGTAAGACTGACGGATGCACGTGATAAAAAATGTTTTTGCATCGCCTTGATGTTTTTATGCTCTTTCGCGATTTTGATGGCATCCAACAATTTCGTAATGTTCTCTTCATCCAGCTTTTTCGCTGCAAAAAGATCTGTACTCAAAAACAGTGCACATAAAATCAGTAGTAATAATCTCATAGGAACTCCCCTTTGTTGATATATTATAACCCAAAATCTGGATTAATAGTCCTCATTTGCTTCAAAACGTGCTATTTCTTGCTCTTCTTGAAACAAAATCAGGGTTTTTCCCTGAATTTCAGCACGGTCTGTCTTGTGCAGAGTTTCTAAAAACTCTGCTCCCTGACCCATCCCTTCCGCACAGGCCATTCGCGTAGTAGCTATCTGTTTGAACCTAAATGAACCTCCAGTTTGTATATAGTCTCCTTGGAAACGGTTGCATCCGTCATTTCCATGCATACTTGAGTCATTGATGTGAAAGAGAAGATGCATACTTGGCTGATGCTTATAGACTATGACATCCTTTCCGTTGAGCTCAATAAGACTCCAGTAAGTATTTTTGAGGGGTGTATTCGGGGTAGGTGAGCAGGCTCCTAAAAATAGAAGTGGCAAGAGTAGCAGGTTTAAACGTCTCATAAAGTCCTCAGTGTTTTATTTGTAATATCAGCAATGGTACATTGCCGTTTGAATGGCTTAACCACACATCATCTTCTTTTGCTTCCATCTCGTTTTCACCGAGATTAAGTTCAAGATCTCGCAGTTTACGTAATTTTTTGATGATGACTTCGATCTCAGGATCATAGGACAACATGGCAATATACGTATTGAGTGCCTTAATTATATCAGCATTGCTTAGTTTTGGACTTGAAGCATATTTCTTTATTTGAACAAGATAGGCCGTTCTTAGTAAAGCACCGACACGATTTGCCCTGCTTTTTAGTGTGAAAAACTCGCCAAGAGTCGTTTTGATGCTCCTCACATCACCCAAAAAAGCAAACTCTTCACATGCTTCGATCATATCTTGCCACTTTGTTTCCAATGATCGGGCTTCGTCAAGCTCGATTAAAAAAGGGTGTTCATCCAAAAGAGTGTAGGCCCCTTCATAGTCTTTAGCGTCATAGGCAGTGATGAAGCTTTGTGCAGCTGAAGCGTAGTTTTCCAGTACCTTTGCCTGCTCATGAAGATGCGGGACGTTCACGATAAGGTTTGCATAGGTATGTACGGTCTCAAAGTCTCTTTCTTTGAGCTTTTCTTTGGCGACTTCAAGGACCTTTTCGGCCAGATCCATAGCTTTTTTATATTCCGCGGTCTCTTTGAGATAGCTGTGCTGAACGATCAAAGCAAGCAGTTGTGTAAAGTCTTGTTCATTGAGCGCGACTATCAGGTTTTTAAAGACGTCCGGTTCATTGATGAGTACTTGTATAAGAGGCATCTTGGAGGGTATGTTGTTGAAATTCTCCAAGATGAGCTTGGCTGTTCCCACATCGTTTTTGCTCAGCATTATTGTTTTGGCTTTTTCGAAAGAGCTTTCCCATAGACTCTCTGTTTTTAAATACAGCGGTGTCATCTTCAGAGAGGGGAACTGATCGGCCAGAGAGTATGCCGCCGGCAGTTTTTTAGTCAAGACAAGCTGTTCAAAGCGCGCATAGGCATCAAAATCACGAAGGAGCATCTGGATCTTGTTGGTGATCCCGGGGATGCCTTTGAAACTTTCAAGAAGTGCTTCTGCTTTGTCAGTCTCTTTTTTTAGAAGCAGGGCAAAAGCCAGATCGTAGGTCTTCTCCCAAATGTCATCAAAGGCTTTCTTGGTCTGGGTAAACTCCAGCAAGGGGTTGTCTTTGATGACTTCATAAGCTCCTGTGTAATCCTTGTCATCGAGTGCTTTTTGCAGGTCATCTTCGTTCTCAAGATCATAATAGGCAAGTTTTCCATTGAGGCATCCGACGATAAGATGGTTCTTCTCGTGATTGAAGTCTATGTATGAAGGTACACCCGGTGCTGAAATATAGTGTGTCGCAATGGCCTCGAAAGTCTGCAAAGAGTAGATGGCAATGGCATGCTGCGTTCCGCTGACATAGATCACTTTGCCGTCACAGGCAAGTCCGCGGACTTCACCATGGGGTGTCATAAAGCGCCCAAGGACTTCTCCGCTAAGATAGTTTAAGACAACAACCTCCCCTTCTTTACTGCCGGTGATAACGATATGGTCGGAAGCAAAGCTAATGGCAGTGACCCGCGATTTATGCTGCTTGTACTTTTTGGGCTTAGCTCTGGTGTGGATGTTTGTACATATCATCGCGCCTTCAAAACCGCATGAGAGTAGATGGCTGCCATCCGGTGAAAAGCGTAAAAAAGCGACATAGTCGGGATGGGAGGGAAAACGGGATATGAATATGCCTTTTGAAATGCTCCATAGAAAGACCTTCCCATCGACACTTCCGCTGGCAAGGTACTTTCCGTTGGGAGAGAAATGCAAGGATTCGATCTCATCAGTATGCTTAAGAAAACTGTGCAATATCTTTTTGGCCTGTGTGTCTATGACTCTGATGACAGGTCTTTCCATCTCGGTATAGGCTAAATAGTTTCCGTCAAGACTGAAATCGATATTATGGTTACTCTTATCTGTCTTTGCATTGGCAAGCTTTAGGGCAAAGCGGCTTTCATGCTTTTCATTTCCAAGGACGCGGAACTTATGATCATCATCTGCTATTGCAAGACCGTCTTTGGCTACTTCTCCCATAGCCACGACTACATGCTTTAGATCCAGGAGTTTGATCGGGGTCATGATCGCTCTCTTTCTTCTAGAATGGTGTCAGGGAGTTTTCCCTGGGTGAGGTTTAGCCAGAGCGTCCGCGGACGGCGGTATTCTTGTTCCGTTGAGAGTGTGATAGGGGTTATTTTGTCTTTGTTTAGTTTTGCGATAAGATTGCTGATCTCTGTGTCATAGCCAAACATCTCTATATAGCTGTCGATTGCTTTTTGAATAGGGGAGAGCTGCTTGCGGACCACCAGAAACTTGATTTGTGTCACATAACTCAGGCGTAAGAGTGTCCCGACTTTTTGCGCACGGGATTGAAGCGCAAGAAGGTCTCCCAGAATACGCTTTATCTCTTTCGTATGTCCTAAAAGTGCTTCGTTCTCGGCCTTCTTGATCTTAGTGTTCCACTCCAGCTCCAACTCTTTGACCAAAGGCAAAACATGCATTTCGGGATGACGGTCAATAAGCGTATAGCAGGAAGAATAGTCATCTTTTTGATAATACTCCTCGAGTCTCTTGGCCAGCATAAGAAGATGAGAAAGCTCTTTGAGTCTTGTTTTGAGGTAGGAGATATGAGAGAGTATCTCTTCTTCACGTTCAGCTGATGCATACTCGCGTAAAAAGATGTGCTGACGAAATTTCTCATAGAGTTCATCTGTGGCATCGATGATCTTTTGATAGCTTGCTATCTCTTTTAAGCAGGGGTAATGTTGAGTGATCTCAAATATCTTGTCATAAGAATGGGCGTTGATCAGTTTTGTGAACTCTAAAAACCGTTCAGGCTGATGCAGAAGGACCTGGATGAAACAGAGTTTTGCGTTGACTCGGCTAAAGGGTTCGAGGATTTTAAAGAGCTGAGGTGTCTGATCTTTGATGATGTAGACCTGGGCTTTTAAAAAAGTCGCATCCCAAATTTCTTCCATTTCCTTATAGGGTGTCGTATGTTTGAGAAGATCAACCTGCTCTGCCATACTGTATGCAAGCGCATAGTTGGTATGCTCTACGGCTGTTTTAAATCTCTCAAAATGGTTTATTAGATCTTGAAAATCTTTGATTGTCTTGCTTTTTGAAGGTACTCTCGCAAATTTGTTGAGCAGATTCAAGGCTCTGTCTGATTCTCCGTTTTGCACACAATCGATTGCCTGTTGCAGTGTCTTTTCCCATTTCTCCTCAAGGACCTGGACCAAGTAGGACTCTTTAAGAAGCGGAAACTTTTGAAGCAGTTCGTGACTTTGCAAATAGGCAGCGGTGTTCACGCGAAGCTGCAGAAGGTCTTCAGGGTAGAGGGGAAATATGTTGACACTTCCGTCTTCGCATCCTACGATCAAAACATCCTCGGGGGTTATATCAAGACGTGTTACCTTGGAACCAAGGACTATATATTCTGAGTGAAGTATCTTTTGTTCTCTGAGGTCGATCAGGGATATATATCTGGTGTGTCCTGCGGCTAGAAGATAGTTCCCGCTTTTTGTAGGGCATAAGGCATTTATATCTCCCAGACCGGTCTGATAATGTTTTTTTACCTGAGCCGAATTCAGATCGATAATATCCAGGCCTCCTTCGATATTGCCTGCGGCCAGGAACTCTTCATTGATAAAAGCAAGGCCGTTGATACGGACATGGTTTGGGGTGATCCTTTTTGGAGAGACTTCAGTATGGATATTGGTTATGACAATGCTTCCTCCGTAGCCGCTGGTCGCAACAAGGTTTCCCGAAGGACTGAAACAGGCGCTGGAGACATAGTTCACCTTTGGTTGCAAAAACAGGTGAGGCGTGTATTCGGGAAAGGAACTTAATCTCGAGACTTGCCCTGTTGAAAAAAGATTCCATAAGAAGACCCGTCCAGTAATCGATCCTGCGACCAGATAGCTGGAACTCGAATCAAAACAGAGTGTCTCGATCTGGTTTTGCAAGGTAGGGAAGGAGTGGTGAAGCTTTTGTTCATGCAGGTCGATCACCCGTACCACAGACTGCTCTTTTTCACTATAGGCCAGATATTTTCCATCAGGGCTGAAGCTGATGCTCATCTTCTCGCTATGGACATAAGCATGGTTAAAATTAAACTCGCGCTCTCTCTGCATATCTGCTAGGTCGACTACAAAAAAATGCTTTGTCTTGTCAACGATGGCGAGCCTTCCGTTTTGAAGGACACGCAGGTAGACGATCTTGTCGTCAAAGTTTAGTTTTGAACTTGCTATCATAAAAATATCTTATCATAATTTTCAATAAATCAGTATTTTTACGGTTAATGGCTGTTTGGGTATATCTTTTGCTTTATTATGAGCATGTATATTCAAAACAGCAGTTCATTCTTGTACTCGCCGCAAGATGACAAACTTTCAGCACCACAGTCAAAAGGGATCCAAGTGAAACCGGCTTCTACGCCTTCTTTGGAAAACTTCAGTGAAAAAGCAGTGCTTGTCTTTGAAAACCTAAGTTCATCTCTCAGTCCGCAGGATAAAACCGAGATGATAGAGACACTCAGCAGCATTGGCAAAGCAGCTGCATTCTCTTCGATGAACGGTTTTGAATCTCAGAGTGAGCGCAGAGTGGTAAGCCAGTATTTTGAGAACTATAGCGGCATCTTGAGTGATGAAGCGATCAAAAAGATGATCTTCTCCAAACTTGATAATCCTGATTATAAAAACAGAGATTTCCTTGAGCGTTTTGCCAATGCTCTGGATGAACCGCTCCAAAGTATAAATATCCGGGTCTGACGCCTGTCCGGTAGGGCCCTCCCTTCTTAGATTCAATCACCTGAGTACCTCATGTTTTATAAAGGTGTTATACTTAGCCATAGAATATAAGCAGAAGGAGAAGCTATGCAAAAGAAGGTGTACTTGGCAATTCGATTAATAGCTGGATCGATATTGCTCTTTTTTGGACTTAATAAGTTCGTTGGTTTTATAGAGATACATCCGAAAACCGTAGAGATGGGTGCTGTTATGATGGGGCTGGTTCAAAGCGTCTATATAATAAAGCTGGCTGCGGTAATCGAGATTATTGCAGGTATGTCGTTTATAGTTAACAAATATACAGCTTTGATGGCGGTAGTCTTGATGCCTGTAATGCTCAATGCTTTTTTGCTGCATCTTTTCTTGGATCCGGCAGGTATAGGAGGAGCCGCTTTGATACTTGCCTTGACACTATTGATCATGATAGAAAACAAAGACCGATACAGGGATATTCTGAAAGCCTAAGGGCTTATGTGATGGTTTGAGAGGAGTGGTGCTCTTGCTCCCGAAAGAGCGCGCGCCAAATGGCGCTGATTAAAGTCGGCTAGGGCTTCTTTACATCAATCCGCGCATCATAAGATGTTTATACATAGGTTTCAGCATATACAGGTCGAATACCCACCATGCCGAACGCGGAACAGAGATGTCTTTCCAAAATGGAATCGAAGGCATCGGCCCGTCATATCCGAACTCTGCCATGATGATCTCTCCATAACACGGTTTCAACGGACAAACAGTATAGCCGTCAAACTTTTCTTTAAGGGCTTTCCCTTCCATAGCGGAGATGAGGTTAGCCGTGACTATAGGTGCATGGTGACGTGTAGACCCTCCTGTCTTTCCCATAGGGATACCGCAGATATCACCGATGCCGAAGACATTCTTGTAGCGTAAGTGCTGTAGGGTATGTTTATCTACTTCCAGCCATCCCATCGCTGTTCCCTTCTGCCAGCCCAAAGCAGACTCTTTGATAACATCTACCGGTCCCATTGGCGGGACGATATGGATAAAGTCATACTCCATTGTTACCTGATCATACTTGTCGATTGTCTCATACATGTCAAGGTCTTTATCATATTCACCCTTCTCTTCGTAGTGATGCTCAAAGGTCGCTACCTTGTTTTGGACATCGATCGCAATCAGATTATGGGAGAACTTGGTTGACATCCCCTCATACCCGTCTTGCGTCTTTTGGAGCTCTTCAGCTACATTTTTCAGTCCGAACAGAGATGAGCTGCTGGTCGCAAAGATAAACTCGGCGGAGAGGCCGTCTTTTTTCAGATAATCCGCACTTAGATAGAGGATCTTTTGCGGTGCACCGCCACACTTTATTGGTGTAGCCGGCTGGGTAAAAAGAGCTTTAGGCTTTTTTTTGTTTTTAGCCGCTGCTTTAAGCTCATCAAACCACTTATGGGTGATTTGAGCACCGTCATGTGTTCCTTTTTCAAGGTTATTAAGGTAAACGGAAGAGATGCCGTTTGTTCCAATATCAGCAATGCTGAGACCTTCGATCTGTTCATAATGGTACTGAAGTCCTGTTGCGACCACTAGAAAGTCGTAAACAACTTCTTCACCGCTGCGAAGCGCGATGGTGTTCTTGTCAGCATCGATATGCTTTGCCTCGTCTTTGATCCACTTCACATCATCAGGGATAAAGTCTTTGTTACTCATCTCGATCTCGTCAGGTTCATACTCGCCTGCCGCAATAAAGACTTGCCCCGGCTGGTAAAGATGGATCTCATTGGGTGCGATAATAGTGATATCAGGATCGTTTAAAGCTGAACGAAGACGAGCCATAGCCATGATACCGCCGGCACCGCCGCCAAGGATGACGATCTTGCCTTTTGCATCGGATGCTTTAAGCTCAGAAGTGGATGAACCGGCTATGACAGCTGCTGCAATAGGCGAAATTCCCATCAGTTTTAAGGCATCGCGTCGTGAAAGTCCGTCGGTTATCTCTGTTAATGGTTCTATTAAGGTGTCTTTGATCATGGTTTTTATTTCTTTCTACGTTTAGATAGAAATAATATAACATAATTTCATTACATTGAGTTTACTCCTGTTGGAAAAACTCTTGAAAGCAATAATTATAGAGATTGTATAGGTAGAAAAAATGGAGAAAAAAGAATTCTTTTGAAGCGTAAGAGGCTTTAAAGTATCCTGTCGAGCATAAATTGTATGGAGGTCCGGCCATTGAAGACGTTTTTGTTGAGTGTATAGGAGCAGGAGATCTCCTGTCCTGCATGAAGTTCTTCATTGCAGCGGAAGTACATGAGATCATAGGTCTGTCTGTCTTCAGATGCAAGCTGAAGTTCGATCTTGGCATGTTCCTTTTCTTTTCCCAAGCGTTTGACAGAGACGATCTTCGCATTTTTGGCAAGAAAACGCGGTCGTGGATTGGCTTCGCCAAAAGGTTCGAATGCCTCCAAGATATCCAACAGTTCAAAATCTATGGCAGAGCTTTGTATCTCACCGAGTATCGCTTCTTGGGGAATATAGTCTCTTGCAGGGATCGATTCGGCTTCCTTATTGATAGAGGCCTTGAAAGCGGCGATATTCTCTTCTTTAAGTCCCAGCCCTGCAGCCATCTTGTGGCCTCCGAATTTTTCAAGATAGCTCTCTTGTGATTTTATCAGCTCATAGATGCTGATCTCACCGATACTGCGTGCTGAACCTTTGGCAATACCATTCTCGATAGAGAGGACGATGGCCGGTTTTCCGAATCTTTGAACAAGCCGTGATGCGACGATCCCTACTACGCCTTCATGCCATTCATTGTGTGCGACGACGATGATGTTGTCATCGGGGTGTACCTGCATTATGGCATGTTCCGTCGCTTCGGCTTCTGTTGTCTTGCGTATCTGGTTGAGCTGATTGAGGAGTTCATACTGTTTATAGGCGATCTGTTCATTGGGTGCATTTAAAAATGCAAGCGCATAAGAAGCGTCTTCCATACGTCCGGCACTGTTCACCCTGGGTGCGATCTGGAAGGCAATATCTTCGGCTGTAAGCTGATTTTTGGCCAGCATATCACGGATTATGATCATACACGGACGCGTTGACACCGACATGTGCTGCAGACCTTTGATGACCAGAGTACGGTTGATATCGTTTAAGGGCATGACATCGGCAACTATCGCAAGGCATAACAGGTCTAGAAACTGCGAAAGGTCAACAGAAGAGGCTATCTCTTTTTTGATCAGGGCCATTAAAAGCCAGGCTACCTGCGCTCCGCAGATCTCTTTGAAGGGATATTCACAATCCGGAAGTTTCGGATCGATGATGGCGAAAGCATCTGGAAGGGTTGATGAAGGTGTGTGATGGTCGGTTATGATCAGGTCTATACCGCGTTTTTTACAGGCTTCAGCCGCACCAAAGGCATTGATACCGTTGTCGACAGTAATGACAAGATCGGCTTCTATCCTGTCAATGATCTTTTCTGAGACACCATATCCGTCTGTAAAACGGTTGGGTATGGTAGCTTCGATAGGATAGGAGATAGCCTTGAAAAACTCTATCATCAAAGCTGTAGAGGTGACTCCGTCTACATCATAATCACCGACAATATAGATCTTTTCATTGTTTTGCATTGCTTGTGCTATGCGCTTGGCAGATCGTGATCCGTCATGCAGCAGAGCAGGGTTTGGGATGTCGGAGAGTTTTTTAAACCCCGTACTGAAGCGTTGAGATAATATCTCGTGCAGACGGGCTTTGGAGAGTTTAGGCATCTGCGGCTAAAGAAGCTTTTACAAAAGCTAAAATAGCAGGGTTTGGTGTTGTAAGACGTGAGGTAAATTCAGGGTGAAACTGCACACCAAGGAACCAAGGATGGTCTTTGATTTCAACAGCTTCGATCAGCCCGTTTGACTCACCCGTGACGATCATACCCGCCTGCTCCAATTGTTCCCTGTAGGCAGGGTTGGCTTCATAGCGGTGGCGGTGACGTTCATAGATGACCTTCTCGCCGTAAGCTTCTCGCAGGTGAGACTTTGGCTTGGTATCACATGGATACTCTCCCAGACGCAGCGTCCCTCCCATTGGAGATTTATGGGTACGAAGCTCTTTCATCCCTGATTGGTTGATGAAATTGTCGATCAGGTAGATCATAGGGTTTGTCGTATCGGGGTCAAACTCGATAGAGTTGGCATCTTTCAGTCCAAGGACGTTGCGTGCGTACTCTACAAGTGTCAGCTGCATGCCCAGACAGATCCCAAGGTAAGGAAGCTTGTTGACACGGGCATACTCAATTGCCTGGATCTTCCCTTCTACACCTCTGTTTCCGAACCCCCCGGCTACGAGGACTGAATCACAGTCAGCAAGCAGTGCCTCAGCCCCTTTGCTCTCTATATCTTCAGAATCTACCCAGCAGATTTCCACGCGTGTGTCAAGATGCGCACCGCAATGGATCAAAGACTCGATAAGAGACTTGTATGACTCTTTTAATTCAAGGTATTTTCCGACAAAACCGATGGTCACACGGTCGCTTGGCTGG
>JBFEIF010000004.1:0-39498 GCA_041553795.1 Sulfurimonadaceae bacterium | reverse complement strand
TTCAAGAAGATGACTCCTTTGAGTCATTTATCCATCGTGCAGATGCTGCCTTGCTTTTAGCCAAACAAAACGGCAAAGATCAACTCGTGACAGGAAAATAATGGATTTTAGTATTTTTGATTTAATTGTAGGCAGTATTATCTTGTTACTGGGTCTTAAAGGGATCCTAAACGGATTTTTCAAAGAGCTTTTCGGCCTTATAGGCATCATAGGCGGTATTTTTATCGGTTCGCGCATTGCAAAAGATGTAGGGACTTTCCTTTCTGATGCTATATTTAAGTTTGAAAGCCCTGCTGCCATTAGTTTTCTCGGATTCCTTGTCACCCTGGCGGTCTTCTGGGGATCGATGATCGCTATAGGCATACTCTTTAAGAAGTTTTCCAAGATGAGCGGTCTGGGGATGATGGATAAGGTATTAGGATTTGTCTTCGGTTCAGGAAAGTTTTTCTTTATCGCTTCTGTCATCGTCTATGCTGTCTATAATTTTAAAGCTGTACGGGACAATATCGATATGGAAGGCAGCTTTATGTTCCCGGCACTTGTAGAGACAGGCCGTGTCATCATGAAGATCGACGGAGAAAAAGTCGCGGACGACATCAACAAAAGTATCGACAGGGGTGTTGAAAATGCCAAGAATGCCTTGGAAGACAACATAACTCAGGAGATGCTTGAGAATGCCAAGCAGGAAAAAGAGGCTATCGTCAAAGCGGTTAACGAGAAGATGAAAGAGAGCAACATATCACTAGAGGAAGAGAAATGAAACAACAATCATTTACGTCACGAACCATAGAATATGAAGCACTTTTGGAAGAGTTCAAATCGCTTTTGAAGAAGAATGGCGAAAAGTTCACTATTCAAAGAGAAGTCATCCTTGAGACCTTATACAACAGTGATGAACATTTGACCCCCGAAGCTCTTCATCAGCGGATACAAAAGCAGTACCCTGACCTCAAGACAGGTATAGCGACGATCTACCGTACTCTTTCCAGACTGGAAGACTCCGATATGGTGACCTCTTTGTCTTTTGGAGCCCAGGGCAAGAAGTATGAACTCGGAGCCAAAGACCATCATGACCACATGATCTGTACTGAATGCGGAAACATCATGGAATTTGTGGATGAAGAGATCGAAAAGCGTCAGGAACTTATTGCCGAAAGATTTGGCTTTAAGATCACGGACCATTCAATGCAAATCTATGGCCTCTGCAAAAACTGCCAGACCAACTAACACAAAAGAAGGAACTCGATTGCCATTTCAAAACCAATACGTTCAGCAGCGTATCGAAAAAGCGGAAAGACTTCGCGAACTGGGCTACAACCCTTACCGTAACGATTCTGAACGCAACACTACCATTGCCAAGTTTAAAAACATCAACTCTGATGTCGAACACATGCAGGACAAGCGTGCAGAGTCACGTTCATATATAGTCGCAGGACGTATCAAGCTTTACCGCCTTATGGGTAAGGCCAGTTTCCTTAAGATCGAAGACGAGAGCGGTGTCCTGCAAGTCTATCTTGCCCGCGACAACCTTCCTGAAGGTTTCTACAATGAGATGAAAAAGCTGATCGAAGTCGGTGATATCATCGAAGTCGAAGGCTATCCGTTTGTGACGAACATGGGCGAGCTTTCACTGCATATCAACAATATGAAAGTACTGACTAAGGCAATCGCACCGCTTCCTGAAAAATACCATGGTCTGACAGACAAAGAAGCGCGATACCGACAGCGCTATCTTGACCTTATCATGAACGCCGAAGTCAAAAAGACTTTCAAAGTACGCTCTCAGGTCATCTCTCTTATTCGCCACTTCTTCGAAGAAAAGGGATTTTTGGAAGTCGAGACACCGATGATGCATCCTATTGCCGGCGGAGCCAATGCAAAGCCCTTTGTCACGCACCATAATGCACTTGGCATTGACCGATATCTTCGTATTGCACCAGAACTTTATCTCAAACGCCTTATTGTCGGCGGATTTGAAGCCGTTTTTGAGATCAACAGAAACTTTAGAAACGAAGGGATGGACGCGACACACAATCCGGAGTTCACCTCGATCGAGTTTTACTGGGCTTACAAGAACTATAAAGACCTTATTGAGCTGACCAAAGAACTTTTCGACTATCTTTTTGACCATCTAAACCAGCCTAAAAAGCTTCCTTACGGTGACCTTGTCATCGACTTTGACAAGTTTACGGAGATCGGTCTTGTCAAGTCCCTGTCTGAGATCGGCGGTGTTCCCGAGGAGATCGTCAATGACAAAGAGAAGATCATTGCCTATCTGAAAGCCAATCGTGTCGATGTGAATGAGAAGATGAACCTGGGCCAGCTTCAGGCTGAGCTGTTTGACGAATACGTCGAAGCCAAGCTGATCAACCCGACTTTTATCACGGAATACCCTGTAGAGATCTCTCCGCTGGCACGCCGTTCGGATGAAAACCCGGCTATTACAGAACGTTTTGAGCTCTTTATCGCAGGTAAAGAAATCGCCAATGCCTTCTCAGAGCTTAATGATCCTATCGATCAGTATGAGCGTTTCAAGGGACAGGTCGATGCAAAAGAGTGCGGCGATGACGAAGCCCATGAGATGGATGAGGACTTTATCAAAGCCCTTTCATACGGAATGGCTCCGACTGCAGGCCAAGGTATCGGTATCGACAGACTTGTGATGATGTTGACCAATCAGCATACCATCAGAGATGTACTGCTTTTCCCTGCTATGAAACCTTTAAGCAAAGCAGAAGAAGCTGAATTAGAAAATCTACAAAACCAAAATCAAGAAGAGGAAAACTAATGAACACTAGCAATTTACAGACATTCGATCCGGAAGTATTCGGATATTGTGAACAAGAAGTCGAGCGACAATCAGAACACTTAGAGATGATCGCATCAGAAAACTTTACATTGCCGGCCGTAATGCAGGCAATGGGTTCAGTATTTACAAACAAGTATGCTGAAGGTTACCCTGGCAAGCGTTATTACGGCGGTTGTGAGTATGCAGACAAGGTCGAGCAGCTTGCAATCGACAGAGCATGCGAACTTTTTGACTGTAAGTTCGCCAATGTACAGCCGCATTCAGGTTCTCAGGCAAACGGTGCCGTATATGCTGCACTTCTAAAAGCGGGAGAGAAGATCCTGGGTATGGACCTTTCTCACGGTGGTCACCTGACACACGGTTCCAAGCCAAGCTTTTCAGGAAAGAACTACTCATCGTTTACTTACGGTGTCGAGCTTGACGGACGTATCAACTACGAGCGTGTCCTTGATATCGCAAGAATCACTCAGCCTAAGATCATCGTCTGCGGTGCCTCTGCCTATGCAAGAGAAATCGACTTTAAAAAATTCCGTGAGATCGCGGATGAAGTCGGCGCTATCCTGTTTGCCGATATCGCGCACATCGCAGGTCTTGTCTGTGCCGGTGAGCACCCTAGCCCATTCCCTTATGCCGACGTTGTCACAACGACTACGCATAAGACACTTGCCGGTCCTCGTGGCGGTATGATCATGACAAACGACGAAGAGATCGCGAAGAAGATCAACTCGGCTATCTTCCCGGGTCTTCAGGGCGGTCCGCTTGTCCATGTCATCGCTGCCAAAGCAGTCGGTTTCAAATACAACCTTTCTGATGAATGGAAAGTTTATGCGAAGCAGGTTAAAGCCAACGCTACTGTTCTTGCAAACGTACTGATCAAACGCGGATATGACGTCGTCAGTGACGGGACAGACAACCACCTGGTTCTTGTCTCATTCTTGAACAAAGACTTCTCTGGTAAAGATGCTGACGCTGCTCTTGGAAATGCAGGTATCACTGTCAACAAGAACACGGTTCCGGGTGAGACACGTTCTCCGTTCGTAACATCGGGTATCCGTGTAGGAAGCCCTGCCCTGACCTCTCGAGGTATGAAAGAGAAAGAGTTTGAGATCATCGCAAACCGTATGGCAGATGTCCTTGATGATATCAATAACACAGACGTACAGGCAAAAGTCAAGCAAGAGTTGACAGCACTGGCAAAGCAGTTTATCATCTATACACAGTCAACATATTAAATAAAAAGGAGCGCGCCCATGACAGCAATGGACTTAAAACTCATCAAGATGGTATCCGATCATTATTGGGTTAAATCTGAGAGTGTAGTCGACAAGATTGCCTTCAAGGGACGCACCTTCTACAACAAGTATGAAAGAGTCAACAAACCTCTCAGCCAGAAGGTCATCAACCAGCACCTCAAAGGCGAGATAACGGTCGCACACTCCCTGATCAACTCACGTGACAAAGTAGAGAACATCGTCATCGACTACAACGGACGTGATCCTCAGCGTTTTTACCACCGTGCCCAGCTTCTTCTTCGTGAAGAAGGCTACATCAACTTCACTGCCTATGAGACCAAGACCGAAGGGCATCTTCACCTTTATATCCATAAAGGCCATACTGACCTGCAAGAAGCCTACCAGCTGGGTAA
Source organism: Sulfurimonadaceae bacterium (assembly GCA_041553795.1). Taxonomy (GTDB): domain Bacteria; phylum Campylobacterota; class Campylobacteria; order Campylobacterales; family Sulfurimonadaceae. The sequence goes on along the minus strand of JBFEIF010000004.1, from coordinate 35,044 downwards.
ACTCATCTCTATGAAACTTGCCGCCAAGATGCCAAAACAGTGGAGAGTCTTTCCGACTCAGGAGCTGCCTCTGGAATACAATATCCTAAACCTTCCCCAAGGGGTCTATGCCAAAGAACGCGGAGCTTCTTGGTCAAAACACATGTGAGTTCGCCATAAAAAATGTGAACTACATTGTTTCCTTCTCTAAACTCACTTCACTTAACATTCAGTATATAAAGTAAACTACAACCTCTTATTTAGACAATGACAGTGTTCAATTAAGTTGAATTTCATGGGGAAAAGCATAAAGTGTGCACCAATAAATAGTTGGGAAGCAAAAAAAAGGAACCAAGTGGTAATCTCACATCTAAAAGTAGTCTTAGTAATTTTTTTCTTAATGTTACTGGGCAGCTCTTCGATCGCTGCAACGTTAAATCTAACTCCTGGCGATGGGACCTTTAAGATGGATGGGAAATACAGGATCCATTTATTAGAAGAAGAAGTGGAAAAACATCCGGGTAATTTGAATCTAAAATTTCTTTTAGGAAGTCAATATCTAGATTATTATATGTTTGAAAAAGCCGAGAAAGAATTTACTGAGATCATAAAACAGCAAAAAAATTATGCATTTTGCTATGTTGGTTTAGGCAATATCGCTATGCTCAATGAAGCAAACACGAAAAAAGCGTTTGAATATTATAAACAAGCACTTCAATTTGACAAAACAAACCTCACCGTTTATGGCTATATCAATTATGCGTTAAATATTGAAAAACGCTTTGATGAAGCCGTAAGCATACTAGAACAGGCCATATTAGATAATCCCAATCAAGAAGCGTTGCTTTATAATTTGAGTCTGAATTATCTAATGCTTTCCGAAAGTGACAAAGCTATTGGAACTGCTACTCAACTTATAAAATTAAACCCTTTGGCATCTTATTATTATGTTCTTGGCCTCGCATCTGTTCAGAAAAAAGATTGGAAGAATGCAATGAAAACTTTTGAACAAGGGCATAACTTATCTCCAAATGATAGGCAACTATTGATTGCACTTGCACAATCCTTGTATGAAAATAGGCAAGTTAATGATGCGAGGGATATGATAAATCAAGCATTGATTCTTTATCCAGAGGACGAAGATATTAAGAATAAAGCAGAGGAATATAAACAGAAAAAATGATACACATAAAACTTCCCAACAAATTGGTGAACTCAAACGTTTTATTGGCGCTATCCGCCCCCATTAGACACCAAAAGGAATCCCTTGAAATTTAAGATCGCAGAACTCGCAGATATCGACAAGACTTTGGAACTTCATTACAGATATCAAGTTGACTCAATCGCAGAAGAAGACAAGAAAGACGGCTTTGTCACGACACCCTTCACAAAACAGCAGTTAACAGACTTAATAGAGAAAGAGCAAGGTCTTTTTATCGCTATAGAAGGTGACAAGGTCCTTGCCTACGTCATGGCGGCTTCTTGGCAGTTTTGGTCTCTCTGGCCTATGTTTCGTCATATGATAGAAGGCCTGCCTGACCTTGAGTTTTTGGGAGAGACATTGAACATAGACAACTCCTACCAATATGGACCGGTCTGCATCGACAAGAGTGTTCGCGGAAGCGGTGTCTTGGAGAAGATATTTGATTTTTCAAGAGAGCACATGTCAAAACGATATCCTGTTCTGGTGACCTTCATCAATAAGATAAACCCTCGCTCCTATGAAGCCCATACACGAAAACTTGGGCTGACAGTCATACAGGAGTTCGAGTTCAACAATAACAATTATTATGAACTCGTCTATGACACCTCAAAGAAGGTCTGAACAAGAAGCTGATTGTCCGTCTAAAATCAGCTAAACATGGTAAAAATCCCCGAAATGCTTAATTAAAGCACACTTTTCAAGCTCTTCTGTTACTTTTTTTCTATAAACTATGTATAATAACAATAATTAAAATTCAGGCATATTTTTTGCTTTAATATTTGCAATTCACATTTAAGGAAGTTTCAGTATGGAAGAGAAGAACGAATTAAACGATATCATTTTAAACCGTCACAACGGAAACAGCGGCATGAAAAAGATCATGCTTGCAGTTGCTTCATTAGCTCTTTTGCTTATCATCGTCGTTGTCATCATGAGCAGTCTTAACTCTGGCGGTACTGCTAATCTTCCACAGCCTATCGAGCCTCCGAAAAACATCCAGGCAAAGGCGCCTATTGATGAAGACCCTCTCTTTGAGCCTATCGCTATCGATGAAGCGCCTACACAGGAAGACAGTCTTGACGATGTTGCCAAGAAGATAAAAGAGCAGAGCCAAAAAGAAGAAGATGAGTTTATCACCGGACCGGATGAGACCTTTGTAGAAGAGCCAACAGAAGTCGTTGTCCCTGCAAAATATGAGAAACCTGTCAAGAAAGACGTCAAAAAAGTCGCAGAACAGCCTGTTGTACAAAAGCCTGCTAAAAAGGCCGTCAAAAAAGCAGAGACAAAACCTGCTGTTTCCGGACAGTACTATATCCAAGTCGGTTCATTCGGACGCTATTCTCCTGATGCGAAGTTCCTGGCAAAGATCACCGGCAACGGTTTCACCTATAAGCTTCATAAGGTGACAGTAAACGGAAAAGAAGTGACAAAAGTCCTTGTCGGTCCTTATAGTACAGACAAAGCTGCACGTAAAGACATGGGTAGGATCCGTACAAAAATCGAATCTGGCGCATTTCTTTCTAGGATATAATATTTTGGTACATTCTTCTCAATTCACGCTTGATCAATTTGCACCCATCGCGGTGTACCACAAACTAAAGACATATTTTAAAGATGAGATATCTTTTCTTTTTGAAAGTGCCGGAAGCTGTCAGGGCAACTACAGCTTTATCATCATCGGGGCTCAAGAGCGTCTTAGTTTTAAAGACAATATCACAAGCTATACTGATGCAAGCGGTAAGAAGAGGACTTTGAGTGAAGACCCTTTCAGCTTTTTAAAGTCTTATTATGAGAAGATAGATCAAAAGGCCTACAGAGAAAAGACTCAGGAACTTGGTATCGGGTATATAGACGGTTTTATCGGCTACATAGGCTATGACATGGTCAAGGTCTTCGAACCTGTCCTTCAATCGACGATGGATGCACTTAAAGATGAGCTTGAGACACCCGACCTTGATCTTGTCCGTCCAAAACTCATCGCCGTCTACTCTCACAAAACACACAAACTGAGTCTTGTCAGCTCCATGAAAGAGATGTCTGAGCAGTTTTCTTCTATAGAGGCCGAGCTGAAATCAGCCTATGATTACATCCCTTTAAAACCTATCACATCGATCTCTGAAGGAAACTTCGCTTTTTCAAAAGAGAAGTTCTTTGATATGGTCGCCCAATCAAAAGAGATGATCAAAAGCGGCGATGTGTTCCAAATATTGATGGCCAACCGCTACACAGAGTTTGCCCAGGTGGATCCTTTCAGCTTCTACAGGATATTACGCACGAAGAACCCTTCTCCGTACATGTTTCTTCTTGAGTTTGAGGAGTTCTCTATCGTTGGAAGTTCGCCTGAGGTCATGGTCCGTCTGACAGACGGAGAGCTCTTGCTCAAACCGATCGCAGGTACACGTAAACGCGGTGCTACGATCGCTAAGGACAAAGAGATGGAAGAAGAGCTATTGAATGATCCAAAAGAGTGTGCGGAACACCTGATGCTGATCGATCTTGGACGTAATGATGTCAGCCGGGTTGCCAAGACAGGTTCAGTGCAGGTCCATGACATGATGCATGTGGAAAAATATTCACACGTCATGCATATGGTCACCGATGTCGTTGCACAACTGCGTGAGGACAAAGACATGTTCGATCTTTTTGCCGCGACCTTTACTGCGGGAACGATGACAGGTGCTCCAAAGATCCGTGCGATGCAGCTTATAGCTCAGTATGAAGGTCTCAAAAGAGGTTTTTACTCCGGTGCTATCGGCTATTTCGGTTTTGACGGGAACATGGACTCGGCGATCACTATCAGAACCTCCTTGATCAAAAAAGACCGTATCGTCTTTCAAGCCGGGGCCGGAGTCGTTGCCGACTCTATTCCTGAACTGGAATACCTTGAGGTCAAAAACAAACTGGGCGCCTTGCTTAGTTCTTTGGATGACTTAAAACAATAACAAGTTCAGTAAGCTTCTTTTTTCAAAAAAAGAGCTACAATTCAGCATGACAACAGATGAACGCTTATTCACTCTTTTTCAAGAGTTCATTCAAAAAGACACTCTTCCCTACTATTTTTACATCCATGATCAAGCGGGTAGACTAACCTATATCAGCGAAAACATCACCCATCTTCTCGGCCTCAGTTCGGAAGAGTTTAAAGCTGACTACATGTCATATGCGACCGCCAATCCAATAAACAAAGAGATGATAAAATATACGAACAGAGCCTTAGCAGGGGAAGAACAAGGACCTTATACGGTCGAGATGTATGATAAAGATTACAAACCCCATACCCTGCTGATAAAAGAGAGACCTCTTTTTGATGGAAATATCGTCGTAGGAATAGAAGGCGTAGCCAAGCTTCTTAGCTAGCCTTTGTGTAAAGTACAAATGAACGCATCGGCTTTTGTACGACTTTTGCCGCATCTTCATCTCTAAACTCTCTCATCAATGCACTGTAGCTTTTATGTGTAGAGACACTCATCTTCGATGGATTAAAAAGGTTAAGGTGTGCAATAGAGTATTCAAAGAGGTCTTGCAGCTTCTTCACCTGAAGATCGCCAAGCTCCAAAAGCTCCGCTATCCTTTCTCTAAGCTCAGGATTTATAATCGGGTTGCTCTTGAACTTTGCAGCATTGTCAACGCCGTTATTATGCAAAAAATACACATAAAAGTAATATTCCAAAGCTTCTGCGAAGCGCTGTTCTGAACGCATCAGCTCTGCCTTGTAATACATAAATGCGGCATAGAGTTGATAATGACCGGCTGAGACGGAGTTCTTCGCATAGGCATTGATAACGGAATGCATCACTGTGCTGTCATGCAGATGTGTCTTTCCCTGTTTTTGAAGTTGAGCCTTGATGTATTCATATTCATGAGGCAGATAATGCTTGAACTTCTTGATATTGCTGGTCGCCTTCCACTGGGCATCAAATTGAGCTCTCTGTTCAGTTTTATAAGCCACTGTACCAAGGTCCTGGACTCTCTTTTGTACCAAGAAGGTCTGATTACATGCAACACACTTTTTCTCTCCGACGTGGGATGATTTGTACTCCTGCGCGCAGTAAGGACACTTTTGGTTAAGATTGCCAAGCTTTTTGAATCGCTCCATGAATCTTTTCTCATGTATCATCATCACACGTCGGTCGACTACACCGGGAGTATGCTGAAGATCAGACTGAACTTTGTCTGCAATATTATCTGCATCTTTCATATCATAGATATCATTTTTGCTGATCTCCAAAGACAAGCCTTCAAGCTTTTTCGAACCGAATAAATTATCAAATATTTTCATCTTTTTCTCCTCGTCTGTTATTCTAATCTTACTCCCAAAATGGAAACAAAAAGTAAAGAAGAAGTTAACCGAAAGTAAAGATGTTATAATCCTAAAAAAATCTCAAAGACAACCTATGAACGATAAAAAGATCTATGCTATTTTTGGAGATCCCGTCAGCCATTCCCGCTCGCCTATTATGCATAACCATGTTTTTAAAAGACTCGGCTATAAGGCCTGCTATACACGCATTCATCTAAAAGACGGAAGTCAGCTAAGAAGCACTTTCTTTGCACAAAAACTCTCCGGTGCGAATGTGACGGTGCCTCATAAAGAAGCCGCTTATAGAGCCTGTGACGAAGTACGCGGTTTTGCCAAAGAGATCGGTGTCGTAAACACGCTTATCAATGAAGAGGGAAGACTCATAGGCTACAACACGGATGCAGACGGATTCGTGTTTGCCATCAATACCTTCAAAGATATCAAAGAGATCCTTGTGATCGGTGCAGGAGGTACGGCAAAAGCACTCAGTATGAAGCTGCGGGATGAAGGAGCCAAGGTCACTGTCCTTAACCGAAGCGAAGGGAATCTTTCTTATTTTAAAGACTCCGGCTTTGAGACCTATACCTGGGAAACATGCCCTGTCGCCTCGTATGACCTTATTATCAATACGACCTCGGCAGGTCTCAGCGATGATGCTCTTCCGGCACCGGAAGAACTGCTGACAGCTTTGCTGGAAAAGACATCCTATGCCGCAGATGCCATTTATGGGAAGTTGACCCCATTTCTGCAGCTATGCGAGAAAATGGATATTACCTATAAAGACGGAGCAGATATGCTTCTTGGCCAAGGTGTCCTCGCCAATAACTATTTTACACAAAACCGCTTCAGTCTTGAGACAATACAGGAGATCATGAAAGAGAGTTTCTCTTTCTGATCGTTTAAACTTCCTCTAAAGAGCTTTGCTTATAAACAGCGTACCCGTCCCGTCCCCTCTTTTTTGCCAAGTACAGTGCCTCATCAGCCATATTAATAATAAACTCCTGCGTCTGCTCTTTCTTCGCGACAAGCGTCAGACAGCCAATACGCACACTGATACTCTTCTTCTCCAGAAGGCTCGACTTATGCTCGATCTTCAAAGACTCGACACTCTTCAAGATCCTTTTGGCGACTGTCACTGAATCCGCTTCCAGGCTTTCAGGCAAGATGACAATGAACTCTTCTCCACCATAACGGGCAGTATAATCATGAGGGCGCAGAATAGACTCTTTGATAGTATTTGCTACCACTCTCAAGACCTCATCTCCTTTTACATGACCATAGGTATCATTGTATTTTTTAAAATAATCTATATCCAACAGTAAAATCGAAAAAGCCTTTTCCTTTCTGCAAGAGTAGCGTCTTTCTATCTCAACCCTCTCTTCAAGGTCAAGTCTGTTGAAAAGACCTGTCACTGCATCGATCCTTGCCATTTTGGCAAGCATCTCATTTTTCGACTTAATCTGTTCAATAAGAATATTGAACTCCCGTGCCAAAAGTCCGATCTCATCTTTTCTATTATCCATATCACTGGGTACAAGACTGTCATTTTCATATATGGTCTCAATATGTCTGCCCAGACGTGTCAAAGGGGTAAGGACTTCGCTTCTAAGTGGGGACGTACAATAAATTCAGACAATAAAAATGCTATGAGAAGGAACATCATATGCTGGATTATAAAAAAAAGAGATCAGTTTATAACGTATTGACATAAGCATCCAAATGAATATGATAAAAGAGTGTAATCTATTCTAGTATTTAAAGTGACTATAGTCAAGAGTATTAGCGATTACAGTGCATTTCGCAGATATCTACCGATGAAAAAGGGACGATCCCGTCCTTTCCACTCCAACTGAAAGGACGGCAAGACTGAAGCTTTGTATCAAAATAAAACTTTTCGATCTTTTGCTCCCCCGTTCCATATGAACCTTCAAGATGGCAAATATTATAAAGACTTTTTTCGACTTTCACCTCAGAAAGAAGCGTAGATACCTTTTTCCCGTCATAGCTTGCAGATTTGAAATACCAAAGATCACCGCGTTTGTAAGGTTCGCCGACCAATACATACCTGTCTTCGCATACAAAACTGACAGGTTTTCTTTTGTAGCTGATCCTTTCACCTTTGTTCAGCATCCGGCATTGCCCGTGTTCCGAGGTCTTGACTCCGTAGGCATCTTTTGGAGAGACAGCTGCACACCCTGATAATACAGATAAAACAAATAAGAGGGAAAGCCCTTTTCTGATCTGACAAGACATCTTTTCCCTACTGGAATTTCTCATACTTTCACCCTGTCCTCTATTGCTCTGTTTAAAGAAAGGATATCTATATTCTCAAGACTGACTCCCGTAGGAACACCTTGGGCTATTCTGGTAAAACGAACATCACAAAGGCTAAGCTTGTCTTCGATAAACAGCATCACCGCATCATTCGCGATCGAAGGCGTCAGAGCAAAGATGATCTCTTTGACTCCTGAGTTGACCATATCTACCAGATGAGACGAATCGAAGCGGTCCAGATTTTCCAAGACAAAATACCGTCCCTCAAACACACCGCCCTCTTCCAGTATCAAGATATCTTTTGCATTTTCAACAATACACAGCACTTCCATATCACGGCTTTCATCCGAACAGATCCCGCAAAGTTCATCTTCACAAAGACCGCCGCATTCCACACACTTTCGAAGACATCCCAAAGCATTCTCTATGGCATGTGCGATTTTTATCGCCGTAAAATTGTCCTGCATCACCATATGGTAGGCAAGACGTGTTGCCGATTTTTTTCCGATAGTCGGCAAAGATTCCAATGCATCGACTAATATATTAAACTTTTCTAATCCGCGTTTCATAAACGCTATTTTACCGCTTGCTTACTTATGTAATCATTGGGGACAAGGATCCATATTGTCACTTCAGCCTTCATATGACCTGTTTTATCTCCTAAGCCGAAGAAAAGGGCCAGGCTTGATTCACCCTTGATCGCACCGCACTATTCTGAGCAAAGATCGTTCTTACATATTTCTCTTTACTAAGTGGGTCTGTAGTACTAATAAACAGGGGCATCCCCAAGGGAAGATGATCTTCGTCTGCAGCGACCGAGCGGCCGGCTTTAACGATATACCTTTTAGCTTTGGAGTGGGTTGTGGAACGTATTCTGTGAAAAAAGTCCTGCCAAAAGGAGTGTGCCCGATGTCTCATGATTGTATTATAACGCTTAAGTTGCTATAATTTCAAAATTAATCAAAGAGGCTTCCTTTCAACAAGCCGAAATACTCTGAAAAACGGTAAATGGAAGCTATCTTTAGAAAAATATTTGGATATTTATAAATCATGGAAGAACTAAGCTATTACGAAATTTTAGAGATAACAAAATCTGCGGACAAAGCAACGATCAAAAAAGCCTACCGAACGATGGCGAAGAAGTATCACCCTGACAAAAATCCCGGTGATGCTGAGGCTGAACACAATTTTAAACTCTGTAATGAAGCCTATCAGGTCTTAAGTGATGATAAACAGCGTTCGATTTATGACCGTTACGGGAAAGAAGGTCTTCAAGGCGGTGGCGGCAGAAGCCGCGGCGGTTTCGGCGGAGGCGGTTTTGACGACCTGAGTTCGGTATTTGAAGAGATGTTCGGCGGTTTTGGCGGGGGCGGTTCCCGCCGCCAAAAGCGTGGAAACGAAGAGAAGTACCCGCTGGATCTTGGTCTCAACATGAACATCAGCTTCAAAGAAGCCGTATTCGGATGCGAAAAAGAGCTGGATTTCAAGTATAAAGATTCCTGTAAGAGCTGTAAGGGAACAGGTGCCAAAGAAGGCAAGCTAAAGACCTGTACACAATGTGGCGGACAAGGCCAGGTCTATATGAAACAAGGGTTTATGACCTTTTCTCAGACCTGTCCTGTCTGTAACGGAGCCGGCAGTGAGATCGCTGAGAAATGCGGCGACTGTAAAGGCAACGGCTATACGGAAGTCAAAGACACCGTTACGATCAAAGTCCCGGCCGGTATCGACAGTGAAAACCGTTTACGTGTTTCAGCGCATGGAAACAAAGGTAAAAGCGGTACAAGAGGAGATCTTTATGTGACTTTCCAAGTCGAAGAAGATGAGACCTTTATCCGTCACGGAAACGACATCTATATCGAAGTGCCGGTATTCTTCACCCAAGCCGTTTTGGGCGAGACGATCAAGATACCTTCTCTCACAGGTGAACTTGAACTTGAACTTAGCCAGGGCACCAAAGACAAGGCCCAGTTTAACTTTAGGAATGAAGGTGTCGCGGATGTACACGGACACGGGAAAGGTGACCTTATCGCGCAGATCAAACTAGCGTACCCAAGTTCATTGAACTCCGAACAAAAAGAACTTCTTGAAAAACTTCAAGCCTCTTTCGGAATAGAGTCGATGCCGCATGAGAGTACGTTTGAGTCTGCCTTTGAAAAAGTAAAGGGCTGGTTTAAATAGGCCCGCAAAGACAGTTTCTCTTTGAAGAGTGCTTGTAAACACTCAAATAAGCTGAAGCTTGCTTTTTGTGTCCACTTCCAGAGCATTCATCAAACGTTTTATAGAAGCCGTAAGCTTTTCGGCTTGCTTGACAAGCGTTACCGTCAGATTAAACTCCATACCTGCTGAACGCTCTTTCATCATCATATCCTGAAGTTTTTTACTAAAGATCACAGCGTTGTCTTCTTTATCCACCAAATAGGCCAACAGAAGTTTATTGGGCGAATACTTCACTAGCATGTCGTTCTCGCGTATACAGCCCTTGATATTACCTACCAGATAAACCAACTTTTCTTCTTCCGCATCCAGCAGGTTGATCATCGTCAGACCTATCTTCTTGTCATTGAAGGCAGCACCGTCTTGAAGTATCTCGGATGTGTGTAAAAAGTAGTCTTTGTTATAGGCTCCGCTTCTTTTATCAACGCTTACATCGTTCTCTATCATAATACGTTTGATAAGGTTTGCCGAGATATCTGTAAAGTGGACTACCTTATATAAAGGATGGGAACTATCTACACTGGCACTGAAAGCCCGCGGTTCATGTGAGGTGTTTAACATACTGACGATCTTCTCTCTTTCATCCAATGCGCTTAAAGCTTCAACCCAGCTTTCTCCTTCTTGAAGCTTTCCCGAATTAAAATAAGAAGGATGCGGCACAAAGCTGTTGACAAAGTCCCCGAAATTGCTTGAATACTCTTCAAAGCTGTTCACACCAAAGAACTGCAGACAAGCCCTGTTCATCAAGATAGGCTTGTCGTTCTCTATGATTATGATGAGAGTGTTTACTCCATCTACGATGTTTTGTATCAGTTTATAAGGTTCATTTATTTCATTCATGCTTTATTATACCAACTTTTATTATCCCTTAAGTCTCATTTGTTAGAATGAATTGATATTCCCCCCAAGGAGCTCGATGAATATTTCAAATCTCGACATAGAAATGTCAAAGACTTTGGCTGCGACATGGCAAAACAAGGTCGAAAAAAGTCGCCAAAGCGAAGAGAAACGCTTTCACACTATGATGACCAAGATGCTTGAAGACCCGATGAACAAGATCTTTCTAATCGAGCTTTTAGACCAGTCGTTTCGTGCATCCGATACCGACAGAGCTGCTGACCAGTTGGAATATATCTTTACTCATCATGACAACGCTGCTTTTTTCTCGCAGTTCGAGCAGATATTGATCTGGATTTTTCGCCATCTTGGCATCTACATCTCCTCTGTTTCTGTCCCTCTGTTTATCGACTACCTGAGAAATGACATCTCTGCCATTGTCATCAAGGGTGAAGACTCACCCCTTAGCCGGCATATACAAAAGCGCAAAATCGAGGGAACACGGGTCAATATCAACATCATCGGAGAGATAGTCCTAGGAGAAGAAGAAGCCCGATCGCGTGTTGAGAAATATATCAAGCTTTTGCAAAACCCGGATATCGATTACATCTCGATTAAGATATCGACTATCTTCTCACAGATAACTCCTTTGGCGTATGCATGGACCATTGAAAAGATCGCGGCACCTCTGGAACGCATATATCAAGCAGCCTTGTCCAATACCTTTATCAACTCAGAAGGAGTCGAGACACCCAAGTTTGTGAATCTTGATATGGAAGAGTATAAGGACCTGAGACTTACCGTTGAAGCTTTCACACGTACGCTTGAGAAAGAAGCCTTCAAAGGACTTTATGCGGGAATCGTTATCCAAGCCTATCTTCCAGATGCCCTGGAATATCTCAAAAAACTTGTCAGATGGAGCAAGGAACGAGTAGACAAAGGCGGAGCACCTATCAAGATACGTCTGGTAAAGGGAGCCAATCAGGAGATGGAACTCACCGAGTCCAGTCTTCGGAGATGGCCATGTGCCACCTATTTGAATAAAGCCCAGACAGATGCCAACTATAAGATACTGATGGACTATCTTTTAGACAAAGAGATTTCTCCTTATGTTCATGTCGGTATTGCTTCGCATAATCTCTTTGATCATGCCCTCGCCTATCTTACTGCCAAAAAAAGAGGTCTTCTCGACTCCTATACCGCAGAGATGTTAGAAGGTATGAGCGAAGCAGCCTATCATGTACTTAAAGATGAAGATATCAATGTCATACTCTATGCACCCACAGCAACACGCGAGACCTTTACTAATGCCATTGCCTATCTGGTCAGGCGCTTTGATGAGAATACGGCGGAACAGAACTTCCTTCGTCACAGTTTTGGACTCCGTGTCGACTCTCCTGCCTGGGAAAAACTCTTAAAATCCTATGATGATGCTCTGGATGCCCTTCCCCGCACGCCTCTTGTCCCCTATCGCACCCAAAACAGAAGAGAAGCGGTACCGGATACGCAGATCGACCCCCAAAGCTACCACTTTAAAAATGCAAGCGATACGGACTTTGTACTTGGGCCTAATCAGCTCTGGGCAGAGGAGATCCGTGACAAGTGGCAGCATATCTCTGCCAAAGGCGGTTTTCATGCCTATCCTGTCGTAGCCTCAAAAGTATTAAAAAACGGTGACGCTATCGAGGTCATGGACAAATCCCAGTATCATGAGAAGGTCATTATCGGTTCCTATACCCAAGCAAGCCACGAAGATATAGCTAAAGCGATAGACACGGCCCAGAGAGATCCTGACGGATGGGGAGCACTCGATGCTCACGCGCGCCAGAAGATACTGATGAAAGCCGCACATGAGTTTGAGAATGCCAGAGGTGATCTTATCGGTGTCGCCGCGGCAGAAGTCGGAAAGGTCTTTAGCGAGACCGATGTCGAAGTCTCTGAAGCCATTGACTTCCTCAATTTCTATCCCTACAGCCTTAACAAGCTTGCTGCTTTGGAGGGGATCACGCTTCAGCCTAAAGGCGTAGGCCTTGTCGTCAGTCCATGGAACTTTCCTATAGCCATTCCTGTAGGCGGTATAGCCGCAGCACTGGCGTCTGGAAACAGAGTGATCTTGAAGCCGGCCCTAGACTCCGTACTTTGCGGCTATCGTCTATGCCAGTGTTTTTGGGAAGCCGGTGTCAGTCAAAACACTCTTCAGTTCCTCCCCATCGACGGCAAGACCACCGGTATGCAGCTGATCCCCTCCAAAGCGATCGACTTCTGTATCTTTACCGGAGGCGAAGAGACTGCCTACCGTATCATAAAGGCAAGACCGGACATCCATCTAAGTGCTGAGACCGGAGGAAAAGATGCGACCATCGTCACGGCAATGGCGGATAAAGACCAGGCTATAAAGAATGTCATAGCTTCCGCCTTCAACAACTCCGGTCAAAAATGTTCGGCGACCTCTTTGCTTGTACTCGAACGCGAGGTCTATGAAGATGAGAACTTCAAGAAGACACTCATCGATGCAGCACGATCTCTGCAGGTAGGCTCGGTATGGGACTTTAAAAACCGCATCGGTACACTTTCAAACCTTCCAAGCAATAAACTCAAAAAGGCATTAGATCAGCTTAACAGGGGTGAGTCTTGGGCGCTAGAGCCTTCGTATGCAGATGAGAACCCCTATATACTCCGTCCGAGCATACGCTGGGGGACGAAAAACGGAGACTACACCCATATTAACGAGCTTTTCGGCCCTGTACTCTCCGTCATGTGTGCTGATGATCTGGAACATGCTATCGAGCTTGTAAATGCAACGGGTTACGGACTGACCTCCGGACTCGAAAGTCTAGACCAACGTGAACAGGAGATCTGGAAAGAGAAACTTCTTGCCGGAAACCTTTACATCAACCGGATGACCACGGGAGCCATTGTGATGCGCCAGCCCTTTGGCGGAATGCGAAAGTCGGCTATCGGTTCGGGTAAAAAGGCCGGCGGGTTCAATTACATCTCCCAGTTCATGCATATTGCTCAAGAAGACAGCTCTTTATCTGAAAGCTTGCAGACCCCTTATCTGAATCATATCCATGAAGAGTCGCTAAAAGACGGAAAATTTTCTCATGAGATAGATAAAGCCCTTCAGACTGCCTCCGGCTTTGCCTTCTGGATAGAGAACGAGTTCTCTAAAGAGCAGGATTTCGCCCATATCCGCGGAGAGAGTAATATAATCCGCTATATCGGTGTCAAGAGCGTACTGCTTTGCCTGGAAGATTCAGACAGCCTTTATGAGATACTCTCAACGGTTCTGGCCATTAAGATGATCGGCTCCACGCTTCATATATCTATTCCTCTTACAAGTCAGAATAAAGCTTTTGCCTGGCTTGAGGAAGAAGGAAGATATTTTCTGGATGCCTCAGACCGTATAAGCCGAGAAGATGAAGAGGAACGAATAAAGAGCATGTATACCGTAGAACGTATACGATATCTTCAGCCGCACAATGTCGATTTCTTTGTCTATCAAAGGCTCGCGTCACAGCCTCTTTATATCGCATCAGAACCCTTTGTAGGACATGGAAGAGTAGAGCTGATGCATTATTTTATAGAACAAAGTATCTCTGATTCCTTTCACCGATACGGCAATCTCGGCCTACGAGGCCTCAAGGAAGTGTAAATGGACATACCCGTATTGATCTCGTTTTTTACCTATATGCTGATTATGATCGGTATTGGGACCTATTTTTATTTTAAGACTGATGACCTCAGTGACTATGTTCTCGGAGGGCGTGGTTTAGGCCCGGGAGTGACTGCCTTGAGTGCGGGAGCATCGGATATGAGCGGCTGGCTCCTTCTCGGACTTCCGGGTATGATCTATTCCGAGGGGATCGTCGGGGCATGGATCGCAGTCGGTCTTATATCGGGGGCGTATCTGAACTGGCATTATGTCGCAAAGCCTCTGCGCATCTCGACAGAACATCTCGATAACGCGATCACTATCCCGGACTATTTTTCAAATCGCTTTGAGGATAAGAGCAGTGTACTTCGGGTTGTCACGGCTGTCGTCATCCTCCTCTTTTATACTCTTTATACCTCTTCAGGGCTTGTCGGGGGTGCCAAACTCTTTGAAGCCACCTTTGGTCTGGAATATATAGACGCTCTTCTTATAGGAAGCTTTGTCATCGTCTCTTACACCTTCTTAGGCGGTTATAATGCCGTATCATGGACAGACTTTATTCAAGGGATACTGATGCTCTTGGCCCTTCTCATCACACCTATTGTCGTGATCTATGAGATCGGCGGAGTCAGCAAGGGACTGGACCTCATAGGCGCAGTCAATCCCGAGCATCTAGATATCTTCAACAGTACTTCCTTGATCGGTATCATCTCTTTGATGGCCTGGGGACTTGGCTATTTTGGTCAGCCCCATATTCTAGTACGCTTTATGTCTCTCAAAGATGAGGAGGCAATGCCTAAAGCAAAAGCAATAGGCATGAGCTGGATGATCCTTTCGGTCATTGGCTCTTTGAGTGTCGGTTTCTTCGGTTATGCCTATGTCCTTAGTACAGGGATAGACCTGCAAGACAGTGAAAAGATCTTTATCACCCTTTCACAGCTTGTCTTCAATCCCTGGATAGCCGGATTTTTACTCGCCGCTATTCTTGCAGCTATCATGAGTACCATTGATTCTCAGCTTCTGGTATCTTCATCCGTATTGACGCGTGATATCTATCACGCGCTGATACGAAAAGATGCAAGCAATACCGAACTGGTCTGGATCGGCCGTGCGACGGTGATCATTATCGCACTTATCGCCCTGGCACTTTCCATGGAGAAAGACTCCAGTGTCTTAAAACTTGTCGCGTATGCCTGGGCAGGATTCGGTGCTGCATTCGGACCCCTCGTCATTCTCTCCTTGTATAATCCGAGCATAACCAAACTCGGGGCGATAGCCGGCATGATCACGGGAAGTCTCACTGTCATCATCTGGAAACAGCTTGAAGGGGGACTCTTCGATCTGTATGAGCTACTCCCCGGATTTGTCTTTGCCTGGTTTGCTATAATGATGTTCAGCAAACTTGGAGAACAGAATTCAAAACAGACCACCACCTTTAAGAACATCCAAGATAAACGTAATACTGCAATAAAAGAACAAGGATAACCATGCAACGAGTCGTTATAAAAGTAGGAAGTGCCGTCTTGACGGAAAAGAACAATATTGCCAAAGAACGCATGTTAAACCTGGTGACCCTTATCGCAAAACTTCGAAGTAGATACAAGGTCATATTAGTCACATCAGGAGCCGTAGCAGCAGGCTATTCGGCTTTGAAAATGGACAAACGCAAACAGATAGGAAGAAAAGCACTGGCTGCAGCAGGACAGCCGATCTTGATGACAAGCTACAAAAAGAAGTTTGATATCTATGAGATAGATACGGCACAGATACTTCTGACCGAAGATGATTTCGATTCGCGTAAACGTACCAAGATGTTTCAGGATATCATTGATGCCCACCTTCAACATGACATCCTGCCTATTGTCAATGAGAACGATATCTCTTCCACGCCTGAACAGCTTTTTGGAGACAACGACCAACTTTCGGCCAATGTCGCCTGTGCTACCGAAGCAGATCTCCTTGTCATCCTGAGTGACATCGACGGTTATTATGACAAAAATCCTAATGAGCACAGTGATGCCAAGATTAAAAAGATCGTCAAGTATATTCCGCCTGAAGCCCTTAACGATGAATCAACACCCAATGACCCGTTTGCAACAGGTGGTATTGTCACAAAACTCAAAGCAGCTGACTTTCTGATGCAAAGAGGTAAAAGGATGTTTCTGTGCAACGGCTATGACCTCAGTGCAGCGGAAGCCTTTCTTTTAGAAGACAGACATGGCCTGGGAACACTTTTTATCCCGGATCTTGAGTGTCCTAGCCTCCATATTGAGTAAATCGGCCTTCTACTAGCCGGAGTCTTCTCTTCACTGGCCTTTAAGCCAGAAAAAAGAGCCCTGCTTTTTATAAAAAGTCACTGACGTACCGACATTAATACTAATGAAAGTGACAGAGGGATGACTTCACTCGCAGATAAAGAGGATGTAAGCGGTGAGAAACAGAGCTTGCTCTATCCTTCTAATAGGAGGACAGAAAAGTAAACCTTATTAAAGGTGTCTACCGCACCCTATGTATCTCTTGCCGCCAATAAGGACTTTGACTCTGGACTCAAATAGATGGCCTGTCATCGAGTCTTTACACTGACTTTTTTCTATAAGTATATCGATGAAGCCTCTTATACGATAGCGCGTGACTTTTGAACCTTCTGAATGATAGGCTTTGGGAAGTAAAAGTTCATACTTTTCATTTCCGTAATCTGTCACAAGAGAGCTTTTCGCACCCTTACCCGCTACTTCAAGATACCAGCCCGGTTCATTGCCAACACCCCTAAAGATATTTCCCCTAAGCCTTGAGTCTTCCCAGACTGCTTTGTAGCGATTATTCGAACAGGCTGTATATACTCTCTTCCCGTATCAAGGGTAGCTTCATAGCCGCTGGAAACAAAGGTAATACTTTCTTTGCTATAAACAACTCCCTCTTTAGAAGGGATCTTATCCAGAGTTGTTGATTGACCTTTAATAAACAGAAAGGCTTTATCTTCATCGATATTGATTACAAAGTTTCCGGAATCCCTTTTCGAAGCATTGTTCAGGGCTGTGTTTTTGACATCGAGGCACTCATAGACAAAGGTCTGTGCATGTATAAAAGAGATCGAGAAAAGAAAAAGAAAAAAAGTTTTTATGGGGAATCCCTGAAGATCTCCGCCAGAGGCGAAGAGTTAACCGAAGATAGAGATCATAACACCGGCCGCAACTGCAGAACCGATAACACCGGCTACATTTGGACCCATTGCATGCATCAAAAGCATATTCGTACGGTCATATTCCATTCCGACTTTATTTGATACACGGGCTGCCATAGGAACAGCGGATACGCCTGCTGAACCGATAAGCGGATTGATCTTTTCACCCGGGAAAAGGTTCATGAACTTAGCCATGATAACACCCGCAGCCGTTCCGACCGAGAACGCTACAAGACCCAAGATCAGAATCGCCAAAGTATCAACAACAAGGAATTGATCAGCAGCCAGTTTAGAACCTACTCCAAGACCAAGGAAGATCGTAACAATATTGATCAATGCATTTTGCAAGACATCGTTCAAACGCTCAACCACACCTGATTCTTTCAAGAAGTTACCGAACATAAACGCACCGATAAGCGGCGTCGAGTCTGGTAATACCAAGATAGCTAGTGTCAGTACCATAATAGGAAAGACAAGCTTTTCAAGACGGCTGACATGACGACGAGTCGTCATCTTAATCTTACGCTCTTTTTGCGTTGTCAAAGCCTTCATGATCGGAGGCTGGATGATCGGTACCAATGCCATATATGAATATGAGGCAACCGCGATCGCACCAAGAAGTTCCGGTGCCAGTTTCGTTGCGATAAAGATCGACGTCGGGCCGTCCGCACCACCGATAATAGAGATAGCCGAAGCCTGCTGCAATGTAAAGTCAAAGATATTTGTGTATTGAGAAAGTGCGACTGCACCGACCAATGTTCCAAAGATTCCAAACTGTGCGGCTCCGCCCAAAAGTGCTGTCTTAGGATTAGACAAAAGCGGACCGAAATCTGTCATCGCTCCGACACCCATAAAGATCAGAATAGGGAACATCTCGTTTGCAAGTCCCATATTATAAATAACACCCAAGAAACCATGTGGTCCGGCAATATTTGCCACCGGTATATTGGCCAGAAGACCACCAAAGGCTATAGGCAGAAGAAGAAGCGGTTCATACCCTCTTGCAATGGCAAGATAAAACAGAAAGAAAGTCACAAGGATCATGATGACACGTCCCCATGATTTGTGGAAGTCACTCATCTTTTCACCATGTCCGCTCAACTCATCAGGATCCGGATATAGTATTGCATAGACACCCGTTGACTTCACAAAACCTTCGACCATCTTTGTCATACTCTGGGATTTATATGTCTCTTCTTTATGCGCACTTGCTGCCTGATGATCAACGGCTGCTTCTGTAGAAGCAAATGCTGAAAAAGAAAACGTCAGCAGTACAAAAAGTTTAATTAATATCTTATTCATAAACAAACCTATCCGATAACTGCTACGACTTGGCCTTCGACCACTTTGTCGTTAGTCGCTACATTGATTGATGTAAGAACACCCGCACGTGGAGCGACCACATCGATTTCCATCTTCATTGATTCCAGGATCATGATCACTTCACCTTCAGCGACTGTTTGGCCCGGATTGGCAACGATCTTCCATACACTTCCCGGAAGAAGTGCTTTGATGTCTTCACCATCACCTGTTGGCACAGAAGGTTGAAGTGTCTCACCATTTACTGCTGTGACTTGGATATTCGCATCACCTTCGGCTACTTGAACACTGAACTTTTCTCCGTTTACGACTACTGTATAAGATCCTGTACCCATATTGTTACTTCCTTCTTTTGGCATATCTGATTTTTTTCTAACGTTGATTTCGGCATCACCTTTTAAGAAGGTAAGCCCTTTTTCCTGACAAGCTGCGGCAATAAAGATGTTCTCTTCTGTCGTCTCTATACCGATATGTTCAAGCTTCTGCTTCCAATATGCCAATGATTTTGTCTCATCAGCATCAGCCAAGTCAATAGCATTTTCAGTTGTCGGTTCAAGATTCAGCTTCTCAGAAGCGATCTTGACGATCTCCGGATCTGGAGCGACAGGTGTCTTTCCGAAATATCCAAGGACCATTTTTCCGTATCCCGGAGCGATAGCATTCCAAGGACCTTGCATCACATTGTTTAGTGCCTGCTGAAAATAGAACTGAGATACAGGTGTTACAGAAGTACCGTAACCGCCTCGTTCAACGACCTCACGCATTGCATCAATAACATCAGGGAAACGCTCAAGAATGTTATTGTCACGCATCATCTGAGTATTGGCTGTCAAAGCACCCCCCGGCATTGGCGAGAATGGGATCAGTGGAGAGACCATCGTCGCTTCAGGCGGCATAAAATAATCTTCAAGACAGTTTTGTACTTCTTTCTCATAGGTAAGGATCTTATCGATCTCTAATCCGCCAAGATCAAAGTCACTGCCCTTGGTCGCGTGAAGCATAGTAAGGATATCCGGCTGGCTTGTTCCGCCAGAGACCGGTGCAGCTGCCATATCAATACCATCAATACCGGCTTCAAGTGCCGCCAGATAACACGCTACTGAAACACCCGCTGTCTCATGTGTGTGCAAACGAAGGTGAGTACCTTCTGGAACAAGTTTTCTTGCCATCTTGATCGTCTCATAGACTTTTTTAGGAGAGGATGTACCTGAAGCGTCTTTAAAACAGATAGAGTCATATGGAATACCTGAATCAAGTATCTCGCGAAGTGTCTTCTCATAAAATGCGACATCATGTGCCCCTACGCATCCTGGAGGAAGGTCCATCATCGTAACAACGACTTCATGTTTCAGACCATGGTGTGTGATACGCTCACCTGAGTACTTCAGGTTCTCTACATCATTCAATGCATCAAAGTTACGGATGGTCGTTGTTCCATGTTTTTTAAACATCTTTGCATGCAAGTCAACAAGCTCACGAGAACCTGTATCCAGCATAACAGTATTAACACCTCTTGCAAGCGTCTGAAGATTTGCATCCGGTCCCACGATCGCACGGAAACGATCCATCATCGTAAATGCGTCTTCATTGAGGTAAAAATAAAGTGACTGAAAACGTGCACCGCCTCCAAACTCAAAGTGTGTTATCCCTGCTTCTTTCGCTGCTTCCACTGCAGGAAAGAAATCGTCCATTAATACACGACCACCAAAAACAGATTGAAATCCGTCTCTGAAGGTTGTATCCATTATATCGATAAACTTCTTAGCCATCTTAATCCTTAACTTTTGACGTTGTTGTGATGCATGATCGCTGCTGTAACGGCAGCTACCTTTGCGTTTTTATTGTTTTTTGCAGGGCTGTTATCGGGTACAGCTTCTGGTTCAGGAAAAAACTTATGCGTGACGTATGACAGAACATTCATTGAACCGATCATCAGAATAAGAAACGCGAAGACCGTTCCCATTCCTAGTAGCATAAATTTAAAACCCTCGAAAACAAGATTTTCCATGTTTTCCCTTTTCAATAGTAATAGTTTCGCTAATCGTAGTGTAAAGAAGTTTAAAATGTCATGTATATGCATGCAGACGAAAAGGTTTTCTTTGTGATGTTACTATTTTACGTTATAAATTTTAAGATAACTTGGATTTATTATTACCTGAGACGTTTTTAAATTTTGTTTTGATAACATGGCGCAATTAATTTTTATCCTAACAGGAGCTCTAATGAACTTAGATAAAATCGGATACGGTGAAAACCCAGACAAAGTAAAAGCAATAATTGAAATCGCATGCGGATCAAACATCAAATATGAAGTTGAAAAAGAGAGCGGTGCTTTAGTGCTTGACCGCGTTATGCACTCCGCTATGTATTACCCGGCAAACTACGGTTTTGTCAATCAGACTCTTTCACAAGACGGAGATCCTGCTGATATCCTTATTCTTACTGAATATCCTATGCAACCGGGATGTGTGACCAACTGCCGCCTTGTCGGTGTTTTGATCATGGAAGACGAAAGCGGTATCGATGAAAAACTTCTTGCTGTCCCTACATCTAAGATCGATCCGACTTTTGACGAGATCCAGGACCTGAGTGATATCCCGAAACATACTTTGGCAAAGATCAAAAACTTTTTCGAGACATACAAGATGCTTGAGCCAAACAAGTGGGTAAAAGTACAAGGCTTTGAAGACAAGGCATCTGCAACAAAGATCTTAGAAGACGCTATCGCTAACTACAAATAATCACTCCGCTGTTTATAAATTTAACATTATGTGATAACAGAAGCTCTTCAGCCCTCTGTTATCGGCATGTCGTTACAATTTGAGACTTTTTATATTGACTAAGGTTACTCAATGATCGCAGGTATGTTTGAGCAAGAGCTCATGGCTTATATTCTTTTTGGTATTTTTTTAAACTTCATATTCTCACTTCTTTTTGGTATCTACCTAAGCAAAAACATCGGCATACAAGAGATGATGCAGACCAAAGGCGAGAAAGAACAATCCATTTTCACCCGTCTTGCTATACTGATCCCCTATGCCAAGATGCTTATAACCCTCTATCGGGTGGCTGTTTTACAGTTTTATTTTCTTAATCAGGGAAAGACACATAAAGAGTTCTGGATCTATTTGACAAGCGAGTAATCGTGTCTTAAAAAGAGGTCCTTCACTCTGTAGTACTTATTTTTTTTCTTCTTCTTGCATCAAAAAACAATGACGTACATTGACATCTGACCAGATGCCCGATTTGTTCTTCTTCGCACTCTCTACAGCCTGTTTAAAGCGATATCTCAATAAAGGGTCTTCATAACGCTGTCCCGGTTCTATCCGGGCATATCCGTTTTCAAGAAGAGCTTCACTGTATGAGTATCCGCTGGAGAGATGCAGAAGACAGCTATCTTCCATCCCTTCGACACTGTACTGCTGCTCGACATGAAGTGATAATGCCGCAAAGAACTTTTCCTTGGGATCGGCACGTCTAAACTCTTTTAAATACTGCATACAAGAGCTGTTTACATCCGTACGCTGAACCAGTTCACTGACACTTTCTATGCCATAGGGTTTACAGACAAAAGCTTTTTGCTTATATTTCATGTGCAACGTATGGTTGTTCTCTATCGATTTTAGAAGTGCAACTATGCTTCCTGCTTGAAGTTCACTGATGCACAATAGGAAAAAGAAACAGCAAAAGGTCTTCATCAGACAATCTTCTCTCTTATAATAATGTTACTATTTGTAAATTTCGAAAAAATCATCTTTACTTTTTCACCCATTATTCTTCTCACTAAACTTAAATAAAAACTATTTTTTACAATTTTCTTAAAACGATATCCTACTTTTATTAAATAAACTTAAACTCATACTCCCGTTGGATCAGTAGATTCAGACTGTTTACCATTCGTTTACTTAAGAGAATCATTTAGTATATTTATAAAATGGATAAGTTCTTCTTTTCTTTGTATAATTCCACGTTTAATTTTCAAGGGGTCTATTTGATACGCAACTTTTCACTTTTTTTATTGATAACACTTCAAGCTTTTGCACTTTCACCAGAGCAGCTTAAGGTCTTACAAACTGTAAGAGACGTAGCACGTACTATACCAGACTACAAGGGTGAGACTTATGAAAGTACCCTCGCGGCGATCTGTTTGACAGAGAGCAGTGCCGGAAAGAACATCATCGGTGACTTCAAAAAAGGTATCATCATCACAAAAGCCTCATTGGGAACGATGCAGATCCAGGTAGCCACTGCTCGCCACATTGCCAAGAGCATAGAAAGTCTAAGCTGGATAAACCGTTTAAGCGATGCACAGATAGCCAATAAACTCTTGACCGATGTCAAGACCTCTGCTCAGATATCCGCTTACTACCTGACCCTGTTAAAGAAAAGCCGTAAACACTATTTTAATATGGTGAGCGGCTATAACGGCGGAATGTCTAACACTCCCTATTATAAACGCGTGATGAAAAATATGGAACTTATCAACGATTATGTCAAAAGCGGGAAGTTGATTTAATCTCACTTTAGTGTATAATAAAACCCATTATAGGCCGAAATATGGTTTTCGGTATTTCCCGGGGGTTTTATGCGTCATCTTTTTTCTCTTCTTTTCCTATTATCTTTTCTGCATGCTGAGACATTATCACTGCAAACACTTCACAATGAAAAACGTGTAGCCTATGTCATCGGCAATGGCGAATATGACGAATCACCTCTGAAACAAGCAGTCAGCAACTCTGTAAAGATGAAACTCTTTTTGGAAAAATTCGATTTTGAGGTCACCCATTCTGAAAATGTCAGCAAGCGAGGTATAATCCAGGGATTACGTGACTTTAATTCCAATATGGAGTCTGACGGTATTGCTCTGTTTTATTTTTCCGGACATATGATACAGGTCAAGGGGAACAACTATATCATCCCCGTAGAAGCACTTATAGACAGTGACTATCATGTCTTATATGAGGCTATCGAACTCGACGCTATCCTTAAAAAGATGCAAGAGACAGGGAACCGTCTCAATATCGTCATCATCGACTCTGGCTCAGAAAACCCCTTTGGAAACCGTTTCCGTGCCAAAGTCAAAGGAATAGCTCCCTTTGATGAGCATGAGAGGATGGATATCATCCTCTCTCAACGACCTGACACAACCGGAAGGCCCTATGATTTTACCGCTGACCTTATTTCCACCTTATCCAAAAAAGGCATCTCTAACAAAGAAGGATTCAAGTTTTTCCGCTCACGCCATACACAGTCTTTTATTCAGAGTTCAAAGCAAGAGTTCTATTTCAATATTCCTGACACCCTTTCTGATGATGAGGAGAAATTTTGGCAAAAGATATCTAAATCAGACTCTTTGAGCGGCTATACAGACTATCTTAAAAAATATCCTAATGGCAGATACGCTAAGCAGGCCAACACTGCTTTGGATGATATACAGCGTAAAGACGAAGCGCTGTTTCAACAGCAAAGATCACTTGAGTCTGTCAATACTAAAGAGCGTAACACTACAGAATCAGAAGATCTGGCTAGTAACCCAAATGACGCCTCTGCGTACATTGAACCAAAGATGCTCAAGATCAAGGCAGGCAGTTACATCATGGGTTCTGACTTCGAAAATCCGGACCAGTCTCCTGCGCATCTCGTCAATATCCCAAAAGCTTTCTATATCGGACAGTTTGAGGTCACCAATGCCGAGTACAACAAGTTCCTTATTCAAACAAAAAGGACAAGTTCACTGCCTTCAAACCTGAGCGCAGACAGGCAGCCTGCCGTAGGTGTCAGCTGGGATGAGGCGACAGAATATGCACGTTGGCTAAGCGAAGTAAGCGGCAAGACCTATAGACTTCCAAGTGAAGAGGAATGGGAATATGCGGCCAGGGCAGGAAGCACAAAACGCTATTTTTGGGAAGAGAAAGATCCAGAAGAGAATAACTGGCGTACACGCTACCCTGTAACTGCCGATACCTATGCATGGGTCAAGATAAACGCACAGGATCTATCCCATCCGGTCGGGACAAAAAGAGCGAATGCATGGGGACTTCATGATGTCATTGGAAACGTTGCAGAATGGTGTAAGAATCCCTATACACAAAACTATAATACACTCGCAGATACAAAAGAGATCAAAGTCATACGCGGCGGATCATCTCTTTCTATTGCCGAAGCGACAACGATCTCCCATCGTACATCCAAGGCAAACAGTTTTACGGGTAACGATGTCGGATTTCGACTTCTGTGTGAAGAATAAGCTACAATAAGTAAAAAGGGAAGAAACAGATGATTGACTTTAAACTAAAACTGATACTCACAATACTTGCATCCCTTCTCTTCTCACTTATCTTTATCATGCTTGCACTTGTCTTGCCGACAGAGTCATCCAAACATATCCAACAAGAGCGTGAGGCACCACAGACAAAGTTTGAAAAGATGTCTGAGGGTATGAGACAAGGCTTTAAAAAGTAGTCCCAGCTCTCTGTGCATAAGACCTAGACTCTAGTCGTACAGATTTAAAGGATTACCCTCTTTTTTCAATGCATACTCTTTATTTTTAAAGTCTCTTAACTTTTCAATATAGATTTTTCCGAGTATTATGGCCATATCAATATATAAGAAAAAGTGATAAATATCTTTGCAACTATACAGGTAAAAATTACCGTTTGGATTATAGACCTTCTTATTTTTTATTGATCGCTAAGAAATGATAATCAACATTTTGTTTAAATTAATTTTAAATGGAATACAATACATAAATGTTTAAAAATAAGGGGTGTTTTTAATGAAAAGGTTTTCAGTAGCATTTATCTCAATAACCCTTCTTGTATATTGCTCTCTGGAAGCCGCAGAAAACAATCCCGAAAGCCTTGGTCTATCCTCAAAAAGACTGAAAAACATCGATCAGATAATTAACAGGCATATAGAAGAAAAAAAGATAGCAGGCGCTGTTGTTCTTGTTGCACGAAAAGGTAAGATAGCATACTTTAAAGCATCTGGAAAAGCAGATGTGGACAAGCCCATGGAAAAAGACACAATTTTTCGCATCGTTTCCATGACAAAGCCACTGACGAGTGTCTGTATCATGAAACTCTATGAAGATGGAAAACTGCTTCTTTCTGACCCCGTATCAAAATATATCCCGGAATTTAAAAATCAAAAAGTCATGGTAAAAGTAGAAAGTGAATCAGGCTTTAAATACAAACTGGTCCCAGTCAAACGCGAAGTCACCGTTAGAGATCTTCTGAGTCATACCGCTGGACTTCTTTACCTCTTCACAGCCAACTATTATTTTGATGACGAACGACAAGAACTGGTCAAATTGTATAAAGAAGCGGACATCACCGATGGATATTGCCGTCCGGACGAAGAGATAGGAGACATGGTTAAAAGGCTTGCCCGGCTGCCGCTTTACTATCAACCCGGAGAAAGCTGGGACTATAGTCTTGGCAGCGACACCCTTGGATATCTTGTTGAAGTTGTCTCGGGTATGAAACTTGACGAATACATGCAAAAGAACATATTTGACCCGCTCAAGATGAAGGACAGTCATTTCTATATTCCGGACAATAAACGCGACAGGCTCTCTAAAGTCTGGTTAAGTGACTGGAAAGGTTCTTTGAAGCTTGCCGGGGACAAGCCACTTATCAACAACAATCTCGCCTTGTGCCCTACTGATGCCGAGTCAAAAGGCAAATACCTTGCAGGTGGAGCCAGTGTACTTTCCACGGCATACGATTACTATCGGTTTTCTCAGATGCTGCTTAACGGGGGCGAGCTTGACGGCGTAAGAGTATTGAGTAGAAAAACAATTGAACTGATGACGGCGACAAACCACATAGGCGATTCCGAAGCTGTCTTTTTACATAGTGAAGGCTGGAAGTTTGGTCTTGGGTTTGCTATTCAACAGGACCGAAGTCATGATGTCGACAGCGGCAGTGCAGGTACCTTTGAATGGGCCGGGATCTATTCGACACGGTTCAGTATCGATCCGACAGAGGAAAAGATCACTATTTTCATGAGTCAGACCTCGCCTTTTGGCATTCACTTTGGCCTATGGGATAAAGTTTTAGTTCAGTCAAGTTCAGCTATAACTGATTAGGAGAAAATGATGATATTTAGATTTTTAGTATTGTGTGGAATGTTTTTGTCTATTCCTTTGATGGCAACCGGGCCTCGTATTAGCCCAAATATTATCTCCCTAGAAAAAAATGAGATATATGCGCTTGATTTGCCGCCTTTTATATCCACAGAAGTTGATCATGAAGGTATTTTAGGCGAGATCGTCACGCAGGCTTTTTTAGAACAAGACATTCAGGTAATCATCAATGTTGTGCCTTTGCAAAGCATGCTGCGTTATTATCTTGTTGAAGAGAACGCGCTTGCCCTTATGGGACGACATCTGGGAATAAGTAATTACAAGACCAACTCTCTTATATCCATACCTCTGTTTGTGTCAGCTGAACACTATATATATTATAAACCTATACACAAGCATTTGAGCTATGAAGACACCCTTTCAAATCGAAAAAAACTTATCTATGGCGCTTCTCAAGGCGAAGATGTCACAGCCTTCAAGAAAGCTTCCATCAAAGTTAAAAAAAACCGTGCCCTGTCAATGTTTAAAAAGTTAAAACAGGGAGATATTGATTTTATATCTATGCCGCTGCAAAGTACACAATGGTTCTTAGACAAAAAGTATGCTAACGAGAAACATAATTTTGCCATTTTAAATGCCAACCCAAGACCGGTTCCGATCGAAATATATTTTAATTTAAATAATCCAAAAGGAAAAAAGCTCTCGACGGCTTTCAAGAAAGGGCTTCAGACTATCCTTAAAAATGGAAAATATACTGAAATCTTGAAAAAATATATAAAAGATTCATCAATAATAAAATTGCAATTAGATCATATCAATGATGCATTAAGTAAATAATTAAAATGTTCAAAACATCTCTTTTTTACTTAGCCATCATCGTTGGGACAAATCTTTACTCATCACAGATGGAGAAAATAAAAGTAATTTTAAATGTAAATGAAGCACCGCCTTTTTTTTCCAAAGACTTACCCTCTAATGGTATGTGCGGTGAGATCATCCATGAGATGTCAAAAGCTGCCGGCCTTGATACAGAAATACAATTCAAACCCCTCTCGAGAATGATTAAGGAGGACAACAACAATGATGTAGGTGATCCTGCATTTTTTATGCCTCACCAAGATTTCATCTCAATTATACCCATTGCTCTGTATCATGTAGCCTTTTATCATTATTACCCCGATCGTGGAAACCATACCCATACCCATACCCATACCCATACCCATAAAACGATAAGGTCCTTATCCGACATCGGGGAAAGTAGACTTGGGATTCTCAAAGGTTCACTTATTGAACCTATGTATTTTAAATCAAAAGGAATAATATTTGAGACGAGCTATTCTGATGACTCACTTTTTAGAAAACTACAGCTCAAGAGACTTGATTATGTTATAGCGATTGAACTTGTCGGGAATCATACTATAGAGAGGTTATTTCCATCACATGAGGCCGACTTCATCTCCTTTCATATTGAAAAAAACGTCAACCCTATAGCCATAATGTTATCTGGAGAACAAAAAGATGCTACTGTCATAGCCAAAAAATATAAAGAAGGTTTGCATGAGATCATTGCGAATGGCACCTATGCAAAGATTCTGGAAAAATATTATGCATCAAAAGAAAAAATTCATTCTAATTGGTATAATGACCTAAACAAGTTTGCTAAACTGTATGCAATAGAAGGTGCTGAATGAGGCTTTGGAAAATATATCAACAGAACATAAAATATAGATTCATCTTCATGTTAATGCTGGGCAGTGTTCTCATTTCAATATCTTTCTTTGCCTATAACTACTCGACAAACAAAGAGTATTTGGAAACAAAAGCGAATCAAAAAGCGGATTGGACTATTGAAAGACTATCTCAGAATCTGGTTATTCCTCTTTGGGAAGTTGATAGTAAATGGGTCGGTATGATTACTGACACGGAGATACTCGCAGACGATGTAAAAGCTATATGTATTATCGGAGAAGGTGATCTAAAAGTGTCCAGGCTACGCGGTGACGAAGGAAATATAATAGCATCAGATAAAATGTTTACAGGTGATTATTTTATTAAACGGTCTGTTCCTGTAATGCATAATGGAAATAAAATAGGGGATGTGAACATATTTTTCTCTGATGTTAATTTAAGGAAAGAGCTGACAAGAGAACTTACAGCCAATGCAAGTCTTGCTATATTGATCATTCTTTTTTTAATGACCGCTCCTATCCTTATATTAGACCGCATTGTTTTATTTCCATTAAATAAGATCTTGACTATTGTAAAAAACGCGGATAAAGATAATCACATTACTAAAGCAGAGGTATTGAGAGAGGATCAGATAGGTCTTCTTGCCAATGAGTTTAATAATATGATGGAGAATATAAAGCTAAAAGAAAAGATGATGCTGTCGCAATCGAGACAAGCTGCTATGGGCGAAATGATAAGTATGATAGCACATCAATGGCGTCAACCGATTACCGCAATAGCCATGGGTGCAAACAGTATACTCTTGGACATAGCAACTAACAATGTTGATTCAAAAGAGATGCAAGAGTGCGCTGATAAGATACTTCAACAGACCTTCCACCTAAGTAAAACCATTGAGGATTTTAAGAACTTTTTTAGTCCCGATAAAAATCACGAATTTGTTGATGTAAATGAGATCATAGAAGAAACTTTTTCCGTTGTCGGAAAAAGTCTAGAATATCATAATATCACCCTGATAAAAGAGTATGCAGAGATAGGTAAAACAGCAATATATCCTAGAGAACTGCTGCAGGTTGTGCTCAATATCCTTAATAATGCAAAAGAAGCATTGGTGGAACTTAAAGTCACGGATCCTACGATCTCAATAACAAGCAACCATGATGAAAAGAACATTTATATATCAATATGTAACAATGGTTATCCTATAAAAGATAAAATCATTCATAAAATATTTGAACCATACTTTACAACAAAAGACAAAAAGAATGGCACTGGCCTGGGGCTCTACATGTGTAAAACCATTATTGAAAAACATTTTAACGGCTCTTTGACTGTTCAAAACAAAAAAAAAGATGGTGTTTGTTTTAACATCAGCTTTCCGAAAATAGACAAGGTCGATTCATGAATGATATAGAAAAAATACATAACACTTTTAGCGATGCCAATGTCCTATATGTTGAAGATGAAGAAACAGTACAGCGTATGAGCCTGCCTCTTTATAAAAAACTTTTTGGAAATGTTGATACGGCTTCTAATGGGGAAGAAGGATTGGCACTTTTTAATGAAAATCACTATGACATCATCATAACAGACTTCAGAATGCCAAAGATGGATGGCCGTCAGATGATAAAGAATATTTTAAAGCTTACTTCCGATGTCATTATAATAGTACTAACAGCATCTGAAAGCGATATGGATATTCAAAAGGATATGACTGACGTTTATTTAACCAAGCCATTTGGGTTAATGGACTTGATAGATGCCCTTAAATCTATAGAAGACAAATATCACAAAATAAAAAAGATAAAAATAAAACTTCACTCCAATAGCTGATATGACTGACCGGCACTTTCCTGCATTCAGATGTAACAAAAAACTGATAAATAGTTATGATCAAGGAGCCAAGCAGAGTGATTGTGTACGCATCTGGCGGTTGAATATCGAT
This sequence comes from Sulfurimonadaceae bacterium, assembly GCA_041553795.1. GTDB lineage: Bacteria > Campylobacterota > Campylobacteria > Campylobacterales > Sulfurimonadaceae. The sequence goes on along the minus strand of JBFEIF010000004.1, from coordinate 4,354 downwards.
TTCTATAAAACTGTCTTGACTTTTAGTGTTAGTTTAATATATTATAAAGTAACTCAATGGAGTTAGTCTAATATACGATTTTTATTTCTTAGGTTATAAAATAATTTTATTCACAGGGGTTTCATGAGAGCTTTTAATATAATACGCATAGTTGCACTGCTTATGCCGTTAACATTTTATGCGCTGACAGTAGATGAGATGGCACAACAAACATTAGATGCCAATCCACAAATAAAACAACATATCAGTGAATTGCATAGTCTCGAGTATGATCTTGATAAAGCATATTCTGACTATAAACCTTCAGTCGACATTTATGGAGGAGTCGGTCCGGAAAGAACTTACGGCAAAGGCTTAGGAGTAGACGATCAAGCAAATCTGGTAGCCTCAGAAGCTTCATTGACGTTGACAGAGAATCTCTTTCATGGATTTAACACCGAATACGATGTAAAAGAGCAGAAGAGTCGTATACAGGCTGCAAAATATTTCACTCTTCAAGAAGCAAATTCTGTTTTGATAAAATTTATCACTTCATATTTGGATATTCTCAAAAACAAACAAATTCTCATGGTTGAATATGAAAATGTAAAGACTCATGAAAGAATAAATCGTATGATCCGAGAAAAGACCGAATTAGGCCATGGAAATAGAACAGATGTGGAGCAGAGTGAAGCGAGAAAGATCCTTGCTTATTCTAATTATATAGTTCAACAAAACAACTACAGAGATTCTTTATTCAATTTTGAACACTATAACGGAAACATTATACTTGGAAATCAAATGCCAGAAGCGATCAACGCAGATTTGCCATCATACAACTTTGATGAACTGATCGCACTTGCTTTAGAATATAATCCAACTATCAAAATAGAAGAGTTGAATATTGAAACCCAAAACAGTAAGTATTCTAAAACCTTAAGTAGTTTTTACCCTACCCTCGATGCTGAGCTTTCTCTGAATTATACCAATGATGTAAATGGTTATGACTATGAAAGACGGTCTGCAAAAGCTATGTTGAAACTCAATTATAACCTCTACAACGGTGCATATGATGAGTCTATAAGATTACAGAACCTGGAAGCAAAGAGTGCTCATCAATATAGCTATCAAGAAAACCAAAGAGCAGTCAGGGAGAAACTCAAACTGGCTTTTATGTCCTATCTCCATAATAAGAAACGAATCAAATGTCTAAAAGTTTATGTCAAAATGTCGAAAAACACGGCTGAATCATTTGCAGAAGAGTATTATTTAGGACGTCGCACCTTACTTGATCTACTAAACGTAGAGCAGGAGTATACCCACGCACAAAAAGAACTTCTTAATGCCCAGAATGAGCTTTATTTGTCAACCTATAGAATTCTTGACGCTCTTGGCATTACTGCTTCGGCCTTACATACAGATCTGTATAATACCTTGCAGCTGAAAACACCCGAATTTCCAAAACCTTATAACGGTAACACAACTGTTTTAAAAGATTTACAAGACGATACTACTTTCATTGATATGGACAGTGCATGTTCAGAACCTGCAACATTAAATCTAGATATCGCAGAAAACCTAAAACAACAGGAAGTTAGTAATGAAACGAGTACGCAAGGTATTATTATAGACGAGACTGATCTAGAAGATGTGAAAATAGACCTTATTGATATACACTTCGCGTATAAGTCGGCAAAATTATCTAACAAAAGTAAAGAGCACCTAAAGCCTTTGTCAGAAAAAATGTTAGAAAATGAAAAGATCATAATGGAAATACACGGTCATACTGATAATGTTGGCTCAAAAGCCTACAATAAAAAATTATCTCTTGCAAGAGCACAATCGGCCAAAGATGTATTGACAGACAACGGTGTCAAAGCAGACAGAATAAAAATATTCGGCCACGCATTCGATAAACCTGTAGCAACAAACAAAACAGAAGAAGGAAGGACATTAAACCGTAGGATAGAATTCATAATCAAAAATGAAACTACACAGCAATGAAAAGCACTACAAGCGATCCATTATTAGATTGTTTAGTAACATTTACAGCCTTATATCATGAGCCTCATAGTGCAGCAAGTCTTGTAGACGGTCTTCCTACACAAGAGGGGTACGGTTTTGCAAAGCTTTATTCAGCAGACCAGGCATCCTCTAACTTCTCTCGTGCTTCTAAAAGAGCCGGCTTAATTTCAAAAGTCGTACATAAAGAATTAGATGAGATCTCCAATCTCATGCTTCCCTGTATCATCACTTTAAAAAACAGCAATGCATGTATCTTGGAGTCCATTGATGAGGAGCATAAAAAAGCAAAAATCATATATCCGGAACTTCCCGATAGTGAAGAATGGATAAGTTTAGACAAACTGAAAGAAAATTATCTCGGATTTGCATTTTTACTGAAAAAAAAATATTCTTATGACAATTTAGATGAACATACTACAGGTGATTCGAATGAGCACTGGTTTTGGAACACTCTGCGTCACTCAAAAACCATCTATAGGAATGTCCTCTTAGCATCAATCGTCATAAACCTTTTTATTTTAGCAACACCTCTTTTCACGATGAATATATATGACAGAGTACTGCCAAACAACGCGATGGAAACATTATGGGCTTTGTCTATAGGTATTATTCTTGTCTTCATATTTGATATCATACTTAAGTTTCTACGTACATACTTTTTAGAGTTCGCCGGAAAAAAAAGTGACATCATCATGTCTTCGAAAATTTTTGAAAAGGTGATGAGTTTGCAAATGGCTTATAAACCTCAAATGATAGGATCATTTGCAAGTCAGCTCAAAGAGTATGAAAGTATCAGAAACTTCTTAACTTCTTCAACACTGGTCACATTCATAGATGTCCCTTTCGGTATTATATTTCTTGTTGTCACCTTTTTTATTGCCGGTAAAGTAGTCATTGTCCCTTTAGTAATTATTACTATCATCATAATCTTTAGCCTTATAATGAAGAAACCTTTACATACAATTGTAAAAAGTACCTACGAGGCCGTGGCCTCGAAAAATGCAATATTAATCGAAGCCTTGACAAACTTTGAGGCGATCAAGACAATGAGTGCCAGTGGATATTCTCAGCTGAAATGGGAAAGCAGTACACAAGAAATCGCGAAAAAGACGCTTAATTCAAGAACCCTGTACAACTCTATCATAACCTTTACATCATTTTTACTTCAAATCAATACTGTCTGTGTCCTTATTGTAGGTGTTTATCTTGTCAGAGACTTGGAACTTAGTATGGGTGGACTTGTCGCAGCCGTAATCTTGACTTCAAGGGCAATCGCACCGATGGGTCAAGTAGCAGCCTTGATCATCAATTATGAAGAGTTTTCAACATCTCTGACAAATCTGAATGAGATCATGCAATTACCGGTTGATAGACCCAAAGATAAAAAGTTTATACATGTTCCTGATATAAATGGAACCATAGAATTCAATGATGTTACCTTCACCTATCCCGGGAATAAGGTACCAACATTAAAAAATGTATCCTTTACAATTCAAAAAGGCGAAAAAGTAGGTATTATCGGAAAGAATGGTTCCGGAAAAACGACGATTGAAAAATTGATTTTAAACATTTATCAGCCTGACAGCGGATTTATCAGTATAGACAATATAGATGTCAGAGAGATAGATCCTGCCGATTTGAGAAGGCAGATAGCCTATGTTCCCCAAGAATCGGCTCTATTTAGAGGGACACTTAGATCAAACATCGTCTATAAAAAGCAAACGGTCAATGACGAAAGAATCTTGGAAGCTTCCAGGATAGGCTTGATCGACCAATTTATTAAAAACCATCCATTGGGTTACGATATGCCTATAGGAGAACAAGGCTATGGTCTTTCCGGTGGACAAAAACGTGCCATTACAATAGCACAGGCATTTATCGAAAAGACGCCTATAGTCTTATTGGATGAACCAACGAACGCCATGGATAACAGTATGGAAAACCTATTTATCCAACGCATACAAAAAGAGGTCCAGGGTAAGACGACACTTTTGATATCGCATAAGTTCAATCTGATGGGAATCGTCAATCGATTGATCTTACTTGATAGAGGCAAAATTGTACTTGATGATACAAAAGAAGTCGTATTAAAAGCATTAAAGACGGACAGATGAACAGATATATAAAACAAGACCTTCATTATATACATTCTCTCAATAATATTGTGCGACAAAAACCGTCACAGCGTTCTGAGGTCTTATTATGGGTCATATTATTGGTATTTGTTGTGTTTATTATTTGGGCAAAGTTTACAGAGATTGATGAACTTACAAGAGGGGTCGGAACAGTAATTCCTTCCAAGCATATGCAGGTCATCCAAAGTCTGGACGGAGGTATTGTCTCTGAGATC
>JBFEIF010000003.1:0-39993 GCA_041553795.1 Sulfurimonadaceae bacterium | reverse complement strand
TTTAACTCTTTGACAAAGAGTGCTGTGTTTTGGGGATCAAGATTGGAAGTCGGCTCGTCAAATATAAGGATCTTGCTCTGCTGGACAAGGCTTTGCGCGATCAGTATCAGTTGCTGCTGACCTGAACTGAGTTCATGGAGCCGTGAGTGACTGAGCGTCTCGAGATTGAGCTCTTTGAGTGTTTGGGCAACGAGTTGTCTGTCTTCATCTGTATAATCTTTAAAAGAGGCCTTATAGGGATACCGGCCCAAGAGAATAAAGTCCTCGACCGTGGTGAACTGCTCAAAACTCTCCATCTTTGCCGGGATGTAAGAGATGAGTTTTGCTCGTTCTTTAGAGGGAATGTCACGAAGCTCCCGGCCGTCAATTTTGATCGAACCCTCATATGAAAACAGACCGCAAAGGGCTTTGGCCAAAGTGCTCTTCCCGCTTCCATTCGCGCCCAATACGCTCAGATGCGAATGCTCTTCTATTGTGAAGTTTACACTTTCCAGAATAGGGGTGTCGGCATAAGCAACACGCAGATTAGAGACCCTCATCGGGAGATGGCCTCGCAGATATCGGTGATACTCTGTGCGACACGGTGTGAAGGAATGGAGAGATGATGGGCATTCATGATATGGATCTCCTTGTTCTTCGCCGCATTGATGGGGATATTGTACCAAAGCTCCTTGGCCTTTTCATAATCGACTTCCCCGTCGGTGGCAGTATGATGCAGGAGGATGACCTTGTCGGGATTGGTTTCAATAAGCCCCTCATAGTACAGGACGGGCTGGCTCAGCTGCTCCTGTTCAAAGGCATTTTGTGCGCCGCAGAGGTGGATGATATCCTCATAGAAGATGTCATGCCCTGCGATATAAAGCCCCCTGTTGATGTCCATGGAGAGGCCGTATACGATCAGGATTTTTTGTTGCTTTCGCGTCGCCTGTTTGGCTTTTTCCATCGCTGTTTCAATTGGCTGGAGGAGAGCAGAGGGGTCTTCGTTGAGTGCCTGTGCGATTGCGGTGATCGAGTCTTGGATATTTTGCAAAGTCGTCATCTCAAGGGTAAGGGTCTTTATTCCAAGCTGGTTCAGCTGTCGCAGGGTCTTGTCATAATGGGTCTGACCGATGACCAGTGTCGGATCGAGTGAGAAGATCTTTTCCAAAGAGGGATTGGAATATCCGCCTATCTTGGTGATCTTTTTGACAGCCTCGGGGTAGGAAGCGTATTCGCTTACTCCCACCAGTTCATCTCCTCTTCCCAGTGCAAATACGATCTCGCTAATGGATGGGGCAAGGGCGATAATACGTTCTTGTGCAAAAAGTGATAGAGATAAAAAAAGAAAAAATATCATACGCATTCGAGTTCTCCGAATTCCCAGGTATCGGTATCAAGGGTGATAAAGTTGGCATAGGAAAAGCTTTGACCAAAGGCCTCTTCCAATGATATGTTTTGAAGGATATGCATCAAAACACGAATAACGCCGGCATGGGTCATGACCAAGACGTGTTCATAGGGATTAGCGGGAAGGAAGCCGGTAAAAAAGACTTCGATACGCTTGATATAGGCTGCATACTCTTCGCCGTCAAGGGCATTTATCCATTGTTCAAAGTCTTCATAGACGAAGGCCTCGCTTGCAATGATCGCATCAAAACTCATACCCTCATGTCTGCCCCATGACTTTTCTCTGAGTGCGCGGGTATAAACAGGCTTTACCTTCAGTTCAAAGGCATCAAGTGTCTGTTTGCACCGTTTCAGATCTGAGCAAAAGACGCCATCATAGATCTCATCTTGAAGACGCTCTGCCAAGTGCCTTGCCTCTTCTTCACCCTTGGGCGAAAGTCCAATATCGATATGCCCGTTATAGCATCGATGATAGGCTACATCCACTTCAGCATGCCTGATCAGTGTTATCTTCATACCAGTGACCAGACAAGGATAACATGAAGTAAAATCAGTTCAGTTCCCTCGATCATAAAACCGTAAAGGTCACCGCTGAAACCACCAAAACGTGAGGTGAACCAGACTTTAAAGAAAAGAAGCGAGAGAAAAGAACCGAGCAGAAGGACAAGACCCGCCGGAAAGAAGAAGGCTGTTCCCACGACAGTAAGAGTAGAAAATATAAGCTGGGGCAGGGTGAACTCCTGCTTGGCCAGGGTGCTCATCCCATTTTCTCGGATATATGAAAAGAAGTAAATCGCCAGAACCGTATTAAACCGTGCCAGCATCAGGATCAGCGGAAGTGCCCATAGGGCTTGAATGTGCCAAAGTGTAGAGGCTTTGAGAATAAGAAAGATACCGCTAAAAGTCATTCCCATCGCCCCGACATGGGGGTCTTTCATCACTGCATTCGCACGTTCTTTGGAAACAAAAAGGGCGTCTATAGCATCTGAAAGACCATCAAGATGGAGTGCTCCCGTAAGCAGGACCCAGAGTGCAAAGAGGATGATATGCAGGTGCGTTGTCGGAAGATAGGGCTCTAAGATAAGTGACAGACCATATAGAATGCCCCCCAGTAAAAAACCGACAAGGGGGTAGAACATCACCGCATATCCGTTTATGCCTTTGAAAAAATCATGCACGCTAAAGAAGGGTATGGTCGTGAGCATAGAGATCGCTAGGGAAAATCCCATGAGTACTTTCTTGATCACTTTTTCCCTTTTATCTGTGTTGAAATACCTGCGATAACGTGAAAGACCCTGTCGCAGTGCTGACCCAAAAGTTGGGAGACCCTTCCGGAGATATCAATATATTCTCTTGCCAGGGCATTGTCGGGGATGATACCTGCACCCACATCGTTCTGGACGAAGACAATATCATTGGGAAGTTCCAAGAGCTTTTGTACATGCTCTTTGATATCTTCGTAGCCAAAACCGTGGTGAAGCATATTGTTAATCCACATAGTGGTACATTCGATGAGGACAAGTGTCTTCATCGGACGGATGGCTTCAAAAAGGTTCATCGGCTCCTCAATGGTCAAAAAGTTTTCACTTCTTTGCAGTTTGTGCTGCTCGATGCGTTCATGCATCTCTGCGTCTATAAACTCGGTTGTCGCAAGATAGACAGGCGGAAGCTTGGAGTTTTTAAGCGCAAATTGTTCGGCATGGAGTGATTTCCCGCTTTTGATACCGCCTATGAAAAGTGCCTTCATCGAAGCTCTCCTATAATAGTCTCTATGTCCATATTTTCCTTGATAAATGCGCAGTAAGAAGAAATCTTTTCGGCTTTGAAATCTGTAAAATTATACCCTTTATATGCTGGCGCTATCTGCGAAAAAAGGAAGCGGCGAAAGTTGTCATTGTCGAAAAGTCCATGGATAAAGGTCCCGTATCGATTTTTGTCTTGAAAGTAAGAAATAGAAGCTTTGCCATGGTGGATCTCATAGCCCTGAAGGGACATATCAAACTGCCGGTATTCTCCTTTGGTCAAGGTCTTTGCTTTGTCAAAGTGCAGAGTTTCGTTTATGTAGCCAAGCCCTTTCTCCTGACATAAGGGTTCTTCTTCAATACCTTCTTCGTCGATCAGATCACGAAACATCATCTCATACCCGCCGCAGATGCCTAAGAGTAAGCCATCGTAGTCATGCAGAGCTTTTTCAAAACCCCTCTCTTTGAGCCATCTGAGATCGCTGATCGTCCGTTTTGACCCTGGTAATACAATAAGATCGAAGTTGGCAAGATGCGAGGATGAGTCGATAAAACTGAGCTGGACTTCATCATCATTAACAAGGGGCTCAAAGTCAGTGAAGTTACTGATATGAGGAAGCTTTATAACCGCGACATTTATTTTTGCGGAAGGTTTGTTCTGCGTATAGTTCATCAGGGACTGTGCATCTTCAAAGCCAAGGTTTAGAGGTCTGTAGGGAATGAGACCCAGAACCTTTAGGCCGAACTCTTTCTCGATGATCTTTCTTCCCTCATCAAAGAGAGTGATATCCCCTCGAAACTTGTTGATGATCACCCCGATGACATTTGCTTTCAGCTGGGCAGGAAGAAGATTGTATACGCCCCAGATGGAGGCAAAGACTCCGCCTCTTTCTATATCGGCGACTAGGATGATCTTGGTGTTGAACTCTGTCGCGATGTAGATGTTGGAGAGGTCTTTATCCATAAGATTAAGCTCAACGGGTGAACCGGCACCTTCTGCGACGATAAGCTCATATTCCAAAGCCAGTTCTTCGAAGGCTTTTTTGACAATGGGTTTGAGGCTGTCAAGATTGGAATAATACTCACGTACATTCTGTTCGTCTTTGGCCTGTCCGTTGATGATGAGTGAAGCCTTGTTCTGTCGTCCCGATTTGAGCAAAACGGGATTCATCAGAGGGCTCGTCTCAAGACCTATAGCCTCGGCTGCAAAGAACTGGGGTTGGGCTATCTCTCCACCTTTGTCACAGACACAGGAGTTGTTGGAGACATTTTGTGCCTTGAAGGGAGCGACTTTAAATCCGTGCTGATACAAGAGATAGGTCAGGGCAAAGGAAAGTGTTGATTTTCCTGCATCTGATGAGGTGCCGAAGATACTGAGATGTCTAGCCAAGGTAGCTCTGTATCTTGGTAGTCAGCTCTTTTTGAGAGATACCGTGGGCATAGGCATAGGCTATAGCAGCTCCTGCACCGACACCTTCTTTGGCTTCTCCCTCATCATACAGCTTCAGCGCCGGATGCGAGGCGTCCTCAAAAGAGAAGTCGGCATAGTAGGCCTTGAGTCTAAAGTCGAGTTGATCCAAAAGGGCCTGGATGTCAGAATACTTATCTTTGGCTATCCATTTGGTCGTACATAGATGGATATGGCGGTGGTCATGGTGGATGTTCTGTCTGCCGGCTATCTTGTTCGCTATGAGTAAGACAGCCGCCATCTGTGTCCCTCCCGCCAAGACAAGGTTAAACCGTCTGGAAGCAGAAAGGATGAAACCGGCGCAGAACATCAGCATGTTGTCCGCGGTATGGCCGAGTCTTTCAAACAGACCCATGTTGGTGTGAAGTTTTGAAAGTGCCTTTGAAATGGTCTCTTTTTTGATGCCATCAGGTGCATCTTTAAATGAGGAAGCGAAGAGTCCTTCTGTCTGATAGCCAAGAGCAGTGATAGAAGCCTGCGCCGTCGTCGTTCCTGAAGGAGTGCTCTCGGCTAAGATAAGATAATCGCCCTGAAGCTGATAGCTTTTTCCGAAGTCAAAACCCTTGTCAAAAACCGCTTTGGCGTCAAAGCTTTTTTCATCCGTGATACTCGGAGTAGGCACGATGCCTAAATCGATAAGCTTACACTGCTGCGGCAATTCCATCAGTCCAAGGTTAAGGATTTTTAAGTCTGTAAAAGGTGAAAGCTCATGAACCGCGCGTGTGATGAGAGCAGGCGTAGGCACACCTTTTGGAGTCTCGGCGATCTCTCCTAGAGAGAAGACCTTGCCTGTAGTGATAAACTCGGCATCAAGCGTAGGAGTCAGAGGAATCTTCCCGGGGATCCCCGCTTGGGTAAGCAGAGGGGTCTCGCAGGTATGCGTCACGCAAGCCGCCAGTAGAAAGTCGGCTTGTTTATCTTGAAAAGGTGAGTTGTTTAGGGATATCTTTTGCATCACTAACTATATCAAACTGGTCTTAAAACTTGGCATTTAAGCCGGCGTAATACGAACGTTCAGCTGTAGCAAATCCATCAACAACTTGGTAATATTTATCTGTTAGATTATCAATCTTAGCATAGACAGTAAAGTTTTTATTGATGTCATAATTTATAACGGAATTAAAGACAGCGTATTTTCCTGTCTGTGCATCTTGATTATCAAGACTGTCATAGCGGGTGCCAATGTATTGGCCATTAAGACCGATATTTAATTTGTCACTAATGTAATAGAAAACATTTCCATCAATTTGATGCTTTGGACGCCTAGCAAGTGCTTTTCCATCAGCATCCTTAGCGTCAAGATATGTATAATTAACATTTACAGAAAATACATCAAAAAAGTCATCTTTATATCCTGCTTCAAAACCTTTTAAAATAGAAGTCCCATTTATATTCTTATACGCCCAGGTTGTATAATCATAATCAATAAGGTCTTTAATTTTATTATGAAAATATGTCAGGGTAAGATTGTCATTTCCAAGGCTTACTTCATAACTTTTTGTCTCTTCCGGACTCAAGCTTGCATTACCTGAAAAAGCATCGAAAAGTTGATAAAGTGTTGGAATATTATATGCAGTACCATAGTTCGAACTTAGATAAACATCTTTGTAAACAAACTGTTTAAGACCCGCTTTTCCAGTTGTCTTATTATCAAAAATACTGTATCGGTCATGTCTAAGGGATTGAGTGAAGATAGTATTTCCAAGATTTTCCAAGAAAAGAAACTTATTGTAATTAGACAGATAGGTTGATTTTGCATCGTATTTTTTATTGAGATAGTCCCCGGCAGATATTTGTTGCTCATAACGCTGGTAAGAACCTCCAACTCTCAAAAAGGAGTCTTTTGCATAATCAATTTTATCTTGAAGTGATATTTCCTCGACATCACCACTGAACCCACTATATTGAGAACGTTTGAATCTTGAGAAATTGTATTGTAAAGCAATATTGTTTATATTATCTTTGTGTTTATATGCTGCAGAATAAAAGTAATTGTCTAATTCATTGACTGTATTTGAACTATTAGGAGCATCTACTCCACCAAATCCGTCATATTCAACATAGGCATCCATGTAACGAAAACTTGCTTCTAGTCGGTCGTTTTCTGTTATATTGTAACCAAGCTTTGCATTATAGGTCTTATTGATATAGGCATCGTTTTCGTAATCAAGCTCACTGCCTCTTTTACCGTAATTAGCATCTAGATAAGATGGTTCTACTGCAGAGAAGCCATGCGTATCAAATCGAGATGCCCCGATGCTAAGATCAAAATCTTTTGTTTTATGAGATACTTGTACACTTGCCTTTTTTGTTTCAAATGAACCATACTCGATATTTCCAGAGGCATGTGTTCCTTCTTTTGAAGCTTTTGTGACAATGTTGATGACACCAGCGGATGCGTCAGCACCCCATACACCAGATTGTGCTCCTTTAATAATCTCGATTTGTTCAATATTATCAAGTGTGATTTGTTCAAATTGTGCACCGCTTAACCCTGTAACATCGTTATAACGTATCCCATCGATCAGGACAAGAACACGTTTAGAATCAAAACCACGAACTAGCATTGAAGTCGTTTGTCCTGCTCCTCCATTGGATGTCATTGCAATATTTCCAAGACGAGAAAGGGCTTCTCTTAGTGTACTGACCCGTGACTCTTCGATATCCTGAGATGTGATGACAGTTACAGACTCAGTTAAGTCTTTAATGTTTTGTTCTGTTCTGTTGGCTGCTTCTACTGTGACTTCATCGAGTTCAATAGGTGCGACGTATACGTTGCTTAAAAGCAGACTGCTTAGTAGTGATAGTGTGATTGTTTTTTTCATTTATTTTTTCCTAATTTAGTTTTTGTGATTGTTGGTAAATTGAAAGTTGATGGATGGTGGAGAGATTCCAGATCTTGTGTTGAGGTAGATGAAAAAAGTCTGTATTTGGAATTTTAAAAATTGAGAAAGGGCATAGACGAGTCGTTTAAAATAGCAATTACAATGTTTGGAAGAGCTCTTTGGTCTCGGTGTGGCACATAAGAGCAGGTCGAGTTCCTCGAGAGGGTCGTCCTCGTCTTCGAGTGTCTCAAAAGAGATATTACGTGATGATTGTGTAAAAGAAGTGCACTGTGCATGTAAAACTGCAGCAGAGGAATAGGCACAGATGGCTGATAATGAAAAGTAGTTCTTACCAAAGCCCTTAGGTATGCGCATTAAATATCCCTATGTAAATATGTCGGAATTCTAGTACAAAACTACCCATATGTCAATTTTTTAAAATATGACAAAGATTAAGGATATAAATTAACACTTTTGTAACAGAAGCTTTTTAAAATGCGTGCAAATAATAGATGGGAAGAATGAAATTATGAAAATAAAATATTCACTAGCTGCTCTTTTAGCTATAACATCACTAAGCGCACAAGAAATACTTCTTGATGCTGCTAGTGTAACTGCAACAAAGATTGCAACACCAACAAAAGATGTGTCTCAATCAATCGCGGTTGTTGATGAAAAGAGTATTGAAGATAAGAATGTATTAAATATTCAAGAAGCAATTGAAAATATACCAGGGGTAAATGCCGAGTCATCTACAAACTCTCCAAATCCGAGACTTATTATTAGGGGAGCAGGTCTTAAAGCAAGATATGGCGTACGTGAAATTATGGTCATGAAAGATGGGGTACCATTGACTGATCCAGACTCATTTACACGTTTTGACTTTATAGATATGCAGGACATTTCTAGTCTTGAAGTCCAGAAGGGGCCAGGTTCTATTAATGCTGTCAATGCGACAGGCGGTGTTATTCAGCTTATTACTAAATCTGTATTTGACGAAGATAAAAACAGGATAAAAGTTGGAGCAGGTGATGATGGACAAAGAAATCTCAATCTAAAAGTTAGAGGGGCTATTGACGAGAATGATTTTGCATCTGTCACCTTTAGCACAAGAAAGATAGATAACGATTGGAGAGACAATAACGAGTTTGATGCTACGCAAGTCAGTTTAAAGCATGGGCACATCTTCGCAGATGATTCTTCTTTAGAAACAGAGCTTTCTTATACTGAATCAAATATGAAAATACCTACTTCAATGACAGCTAGCGAGTTTGCAAAATTTGAAAATACAGGCGAACAGCATGATACAAGCGCACAATTTCAGTATAGTTCAAGAGATTCAAAAATATTTGCGCTTAATACGAAGTATGAAAAGGAAGTAGGTAATATCACATACAAGCCAAGATTTTATTTTAACACTTGGGACCATTTTCATCCGGTAACGGGAATGATTAACGACAGTGATGATAACAGTGTATATGGAACAGATCTCGAGTTAAATCATAATCATAATTTATTTGATAATAAAGCTTCTTTGGTAGCCGGGGTGACCGCTAAAACAGATATAACAAAAGATGCTAAGAAGTATGAGTATGCTGATTATACAACGACAACAGGGCAAATAATACAAACATTGTCAGACAGAGAAGGTGATCTGGCACAAACTGAAGATAGTACGACTACGCTATACGGTGTGTATGCAATGGAAACATTTTCACCGACAAATGATTTGACTTTTGATGTCAGCTCCAGAGTTGATGATCTGAGTTTTGAAATAGATGGTAATGAGATCAGTGCGTATAGTTATGGCGCTAAAAGATATGTTGCAGGTGCCGGTCTTTACTCGATCGATAAGTCCTATACACTGTTTTCCGCAAAATTTGGAACAGTATATAAGCTGACGGATATGACTAATATGTATCTGTCCGTAGCAACAGCCAACCAAGCTCCTACGACAAGTGAGTTGGGAGAGAATCCTGCTTTGGATATGGCAACAAGTAATAACTATGAAATCGGTCTAAAGACTAGAACACAAAATGTCTCTTATGATGTAGCTATTTATCAAAATGATGTAAAAGATGAGATCATTCAAGTTTTAGATGCTGCTGGTAATACTGAATACGACAATGCCGGAGAAACCCAAAAAAGAGGTTTGGAATTTAACACGGTGTACAAGATAACAAATAATTTGGACCTGGGTGGAAGTTATGCCTACAGTGATTTCAAGTTTGTGGCCTTTGAAGAGAAAGTTGGCTTTGGTCCTGGTGCTACTTGGGAAGATAGATCCGGGAACTATTTGCCGTACATACCAAAACACCAATATTCACTGTTTGCTGCCTATAATATGGATAACGGATTTAAGTCTAGAATTACTACTAAAAGCTGGGGCAGTTACTACATGGACAATGCTAACACACAAAAATATGATGGTTACAAATTTGTGACAGACTTGATGGTTGGATATGAGCATGAGATGCACAGCCTTCAGCTGAATGTTAAAAATATAACTGACAAATACTATGCTATGGAAGCACAAAAAGATGTGAATGGTGTTGAGTCCTATAAGGCTGCCGCACCAAGAAGCTATATGGTCACATATAGTTATAAGTTTTAGGAGATAGCCTATGGTAGATCATCAAAAAAGAGACAGGAACGATATTTACAATATCCCGGTTTTGGGATTTTTATTTAAAAACCAGATGTTTATAGTGGGGCTAAAAATAGCAGTGTTGGCACTGTTTACCTATGCTATTGTCTTTGGAATAATCTACCCTACAAAAGCGGAGAATACCTTTACAACGGCAGTCTTTTGGTCACTCTTTTGGTCACTGTTTGTCGTTGTAACACTCTCTACTTTCGGCAGAGTCTTTTGTGGCATCTGTCCTCACGGTTTTATGGGAAAATATATCACTAGATTTGGTCTCAAAAAAAAGATGCCTAAGTCACTTGCCAATCCTTACATCGGTATTGCTTTGCTTGTTATCGGTTTTTGGGCTGTTTATTACATCTATCCTGAAGCCTATAAAAGCCCGTTGGCTTCATCAATCTTCTTTATAATTCTCACTCTTGTATCGGTAATCTTTTTTTATATTTATAAAGATATGAGTTACTGTAAATCGATCTGTCCTATTGGTACGATGATGAAGGTATTTGGTAAAGTCTCTTTTACGACACTGGGGACCTATGAAGAGTCATGTAAAGATTGCAGGACTTTTGAATGTGCCGCAGCCTGTAACTATAATCTTAAGCCTTTTACCTTTGATAACCGTTCAAGTATGACGGACTGTACTTTGTGTATGGACTGCTCAAGCGCTTGTGAGGCTGTAAGTTTTAAACTGGTACCGCCCTCTCAGCCTCTTACTCAAAAGTTTCAAACCAATAAGTCTGAAGTATGGGCTATCTTACTCATAACGGCTGCGATAACGATTACGATGAGTTTCCATCATGCTCTTGGCCGTGTTGCTATTGCTGATGAGTTTGTCTGGTCGAAGTTTGGCATGTGGATGCAAGATAAAATCGCTATAGAAGGTCTTGATTATATTGGTTTTTCTGCCTTTATTTTTGCAATGATAAGCACTATCGGTTTAGCAGCTGGGGGGATGTATATAGCTTCAAAAGCATTAAAAGAAAGTTTTTCAAAAGTATTTTATACCCTTAGCTATGCTTTTGTGCCTCTGTTTATTATTGGAGGACTGTCTCACACTTATGAGTTTTTCTTTTTAGAAGACTACAGTGATATTGCGAATGGCTTTATACAAGGTTTTGCGATTGATGCAAATGAGGTGGCTCCTCTTGCAACCAGAAAAGACACTTGGATTAGAATATTCTCAGTTATAAACCACATCGCAGTGGTCTGGGCTTTGATTATAATGCTTAAACGTATTAACTTTTTCAATGCTTCAAAACTTGCCAAAAGTCTGGCATTTATAGCTGCATCAAGTTTGATAGTATTTTATTTAGGATTAAATATATACAAGGTTTATGCATTTAAGGCATATGGAATGAAGAAACACCATGGGAATCATATGTCTAAACCTGTTAAACCCTATTCAAAGCCAACGACTTAATTCACAACTTATAAAGACTTCTAGTTTACTTTTTGTGTTAGGCATTATGAAAATGATGCGGTAGCTTAATAAGAAGAGGGCTATCTAGGCATTTTTTCACTCTATTATTCTCTACAACCAGAGCAGTTGTGCTTGCACCCGCGACGGAGACTATTGCTCTTCGCGCTGGAAGGCAAGTTTATCAATGCCTTGTCGCTTCATGATGAGAGACTCCTTGTCAGCATTGAGAAGAAGTGGCTTACTTTGCTGGATGCTAAGAGCGGAAAGACCCTCTCTCAAAAAGAGGTCCTGATCCCGAAAGAGGAACTTGAAAAAGATATCTCTCTTGGACGTTTTGTCAGAGACCTTCACTACGGACGCGGATTGTTTGACGGTATCAGCTCTTTGCTGATCAATGACTATGCGGCTTTGATCCTTACTTTTTTGACGATCAGCGGATACACCATATGGTATCTGATACGTAAAAAGAAACGTGCGGATATCTCACGGAAGTTAATACGCCTGCATGCCAATCTCTTTGTGATCTTGCTGATCACGGGGATATTTCTGGACCAGCCTAAGCTGCTTGGATCGTTTATGAAGTTGGTCACGATCCCTCATGCTGTTTTACCGCCGGTTTACGTGACCTTGAAAGAAGATATCTGGTCGGTTGATATGGATGCCAAGACTTACCGGATTGGAAACCGTTACGGTATCTATGAGAGTTCGGATATGGTATCGTGGAAGATGGAAAGCAAAGGGTTCGCCTATAGGATGAAACGCCTGGATGAGGCACTGTATGTCAGCGGTAGGGGTGCACCGAACAGGATCCTTTCCGATTCAAAATGGAATATGCTCCCAAAGACACCGCACATGTTCAAAGATATCAATCTGGTGGATGAAAAACCGGAGTATCTTTCACATAAGAGTACGATGGAGCTTCCTGAAGTCAAAGATGTCTCTTTGTATTCCATCTTATTGGCCTTGCATGACGGGACATTTTTTAGCGGATGGTGGGTCTGGATCAATGATATCGCAGCCATCCTGCTCTTAGTCCTGGGGGTTACAGGAACAGCAAGATACTTGAAAAGGAAACGCCTGGTCTAAGATATCCTGGCCGGATTGAGATAGGCCAGAGCTTTATATAGGTTCTTTGAGTTTGTATATCTGAGTATCCGGTGTAATACAATACAGCTCATGTATACAGATAGTTGGTCTCTCTTTGATAACAGTCTCTATTCCTATGGAATCAGCATAAGATTTTAACGCAGCCAAAACATCCAGTTTTGATGCTGTGATCTCTACTATGAGATCTCCCTTGTATCCAGCGTAAGTCCGAATGTCGTGGATGGGATAGTCTAAGGCAAACCTGATTATCTCTTTACGAAGATCACTAAGATCTGACTCTGAAGTATCAAGGGATGAAACAGAAGGCGAACTGTCCCATGGTATATGGTTATTGACCGTATTTAAGTTTTCATCTGGCATGTGAATCCCCTTCTTGTAAAGAATTGATTCCACTATACTAGCACATCTGGGGATAGAAATATAGGGCTCTTTTAAGAAGAAGATTGTTAAAAGGTAGTTTTTATATTTACATCGGCAACTGCAGTATGTCTGAGTTTGTCACTCTTCACAATCTTTCATGGTCTCAAACCATGAAAGATCAAAGTTCTTCTTGATATACGCTTCGTGATGCGGAACGAGACAGCCGGAACAGTCTTGATGGATGTTATCCTCGTGCTCAAACAAAGCGCCGTCTTTAGAGTCGATAGAGCAGTGGGAGTGAATGCGTTTGCCATCTTTAAGCGCAGGGTTCTGCGTAAAACGGAAATTGGGACAGGCACAGAGATAACAGTTAAGCTCTTCCATGTCGTGGCATTTGCTGTTTGTCTTGTAAAGCTCGCAGAACTCTTTCTCTTTTTTGACCATATTGTCAAATCGAAAATAGCGGATTATCTCATCGCGGGATAAGCCGGCGGATTGAAGTCTTTGGGTGAGGGCACGGTGTTTGTTTCCATGCATCTCAAACCACTGGGTATAGGTCATCATGGATGGACTCTATTTTCCCAGGTCAGGCCAGCTTACGACAGCCCCTTTGGTGTCAAATACAGCCGGTGTACCGCGTACACCGAACTCACTTGCCAAGGCCTGGTTGTCAGTGATCTTTTTACCGAAGAGTTCGTGGATCTGCTGTGTCATACTCAGTCTTTCGTAGCTTCTGTCTCCGTCTGCCATGTCCAAGATCGCTTTGGCTTTAGCCTTCTGGTCTTTTTGTTTCATGACATAGTAGGACATCTTTGTAGCGTTTCTATGGTTTGAAAGCGGCATGAAATAGACATAGAGCTTGACGTCTTTTTCGATGCTGGGCCACATCTTCTCAAATTTGACACAGTAGGGACATTCAGGGTCTGTAAAGACGATGTACTCTTTTGTCCCCGTTCCGTAGATGATATCAGCAGTATCGCTGATGCTTTTCATATCGATTGGGCGTTTGATATTTTCTCCGGTATTGGCATCAAGAGCCTCACCTATCATCACAACTTTTTTGTCTTTGGTGACATAGGCTGTTGTGTGCTGTGCTCCGCGGGGCGAAGCGATCTCAATACTGAGTTCATAGATCAGACCGTGGTCGTAGGCCTTGGAAACCGTGATGTGAGGCTGAGCAAGCATCTTGATAGTTTTAAATTGTTTCGGGTCAATATCACCGGCAATAAGGGCGAGGCCTAAGGCGATCAGTGTCAAGTAAAATTTCATAGTTATCCTTTGCGCCATTATAACGATTTCTCGGATAAAAAGCAGATAAAAACGGTAGTTTCCGGGATGATTCTGTAGGCTTGGGACAAACACTTTTAGAGAAAAGTGTTTGATTAAAAGTCCTGTTTAGATGTTGTAGTAGGTCGCATTGGGATGATAGACGACCAATGCGGAGGTAGACTGTTCCGGATGGATCTGGAACGTCTCTGATAACTCTATCCCAAACTCTTCAGGTCGTAAAAGCTCGAAAAGAGGTCTGTTCAGTTCCAGGTCCGGACAGGCAGGATAACCGAAAGAGTATCGGGCCCCCTGATATTTGTTCATGCGCACATCAGAGAGAACAGGTTTCTCATCGTCACAGATATTCAGGTCCAGACGGATCTGTTTGTGCACGATCTCGGCAAGGGCTTCGGCAAGTTCCACTCCAAGACCGTGGACCATGTAATACTCTGTATATTCGCCTTTGTCGTAAAGCTCTTTCTCATAAGCACTGAGCTTCGATCCTGCAGAGACACAGGTCATGGCAAGGACGTCATGGCGGTTTCTGTGGTAGAAATCGGAGAGGGCACGGTGCGGCTTCTTGCTCTGGCGCGGGAAGCTCATAGTGTGTTCTGCTCTTCCGATGACCTCATGCAGGCTTTCTCGGTTGACGTCAGCCTCAGATGTCCATCCTTCGCTTTCGTCAAAGATCAGCAGGGTGTTGTCGTCTGAACGTACAGGATAGTAGCCGTAGATCACAGTCGCATCAAAGAGCTGCTCATCGAGAAACTGCTTTTTAATGCGCTCATAGGCCGGCCATACCTTTGTCTCGAGCTGTTTTTCATACTCTTCATTGCTAAGACCCTTTGAGTTATAGCCCCAGCGCTGTTTGAAAAGTAGCTTGTGATTGATCCATTCGAAGGCCAGTTCAAGAGGGAAGTCTTTTCCGACTTCCATCACGCGGCGTCCCCAAAACGGCGGTGTCGGAACGCGGACCTCGCGCGAAGGCATCTTGAGCTCTTCAAAAGGAGGGATGATGATCTCTTTTTTGTCTTTTTCCGGTTTCTCCATCGCATCGGCTGGATGAAGGTTGGTGTCCAGGTTGCCTGACTCAATGCGGCTCATGGCTGTAACACCGTCAAAGGCATCTTTGCAGTAGAAGATCGGTCCGTTATAGAAAGGACGGCAGAAGTCTTCAATAAAGGCACGGGTAAGTGCGGCGCCTCCGAGAAGGACGGGAATTGTGATACCGGCTTCTTTCATTGCTTCAAGGTTGTCTTTCATCACCTGTGTCGATTTGACCAGCAGGCCGCTCATACCTATTGCCGAAGCATTGGACTCTTTCAAGGTTTTGATAAAGTTCTCGAGCTCGACTTTGATACCTAGGTTGATGACCTTGAAGCCGTTGTTGGTCAGGATAATATCCACAAGGTTCTTACCGACATCATGGACATCCCCTTTGACAGTTCCCAGTATGAGGGTCGTCTCACTTGTCTTTTCCTGTTTCGGAAGATAAGGATTGAGATGGTCGACGGTCTTTTTCATCGTCTCGGCAGACTGGAGTACAAAAGGAAGCTGCATCTGGCCTGAACCGAAAAGTTCCCCGACGACCTTCATCGCATCGATAAGGATCTCGTTGACGATCCTTTCGGGAGCGATGTTATGGCGTGCTTCTTCGACAAGAGGGATCATACGCTCTTTGTCACCGTCCATAAGCAGTTTGGCGATCTTTTCTTCTTCGCTGAGCGCTTTAAAGGCTTCATCCTCTGCCTCATTGTCGACGGCTTCTTTGGATGAGAAGTGATCGATGAAGTCAAAGAGTGCCTGTCCGTTCGGCTTTCTGTCAAAAAGCAGGTCATTACAAAGGTCCTGCTCTTCCTGACTGATCTTGTTCAGCGGGATGATATGTTTAACATTGATGATAACCGAGGTCAGACCGGCTTTGACACAGTGGTCCAAAAAGATCGAGTTCAGGTAAGGACGGGCATCTTTGTCCAGACCGAAAGAGATGTTGGACAGACCCAGAGTCGTTCCGACCTCAGGATGGCGTCTGCGAAGTTCGCGGATCGCATCGATCGTCTGGATGGCTGCGTCACGGTACTCTTCATCACCCGAACCCAGGGTAAAGGTCAGTACGTCAAAGACAAGGTCTTCAGGGTTGATCCCATGCAGTTTGGTCGCACGCTCATAGATGCGTTCGGCTACCTCCATCTTGGTCTCAAGGGTCTTTGCCATACCCACTTCATCAATAGTCAGACAGACAAGCGAAGCGCCGAATTTTTTAGCCAGAGCACAGACGGTATCAAATTTTTCGATACCGTCTTCAAGGTTGACCGAGTTGATGATCGGTTTTCCGCCGATCATTTTCAGGGCCTCTTCCAAAGCAGCTGTCTGCGTTGAATCCGGCATTAGCGGAAGAGCGATCTTTTGGGCATACAGAGCCATGACCTTGTTCATATCACGGGTCTCATCACGTCCGGCAAAACCTACGGAGACATCCAGGACATGTGCACCGGCGCGGACCTGCTGCTGGCCGACACTGAGTGTTCCTTCATAGTCTTCTGCAAGCAGCAGTTCTCTAAAGGCCTTGGAACCTGTGGCATTGGAGCGCTCACCGATAAGAAGCGGAGCAGGGTCCTGCATCAAGGGAACGGTATTGAATAAAGAAGCCAGTGCCGTCGGCTGTGAACCGCTTGGCGCCTTTGGCGTGATGGAAGAGACACGATTTACAAGACCGCGGATATGCTGAGGCGTTGTCCCGCAGCAGCCTCCAAGAAAGCTTACTCCGTCATATTTTAAGAACTCTTCCTGCTGGTCGGCAAACTCATCGGGTCCCATAGGGTAGTAGGTGTAACCGCCGCGGTTTTGCGGAAGACCGGCATTGGCATGAACAGAGATAGGTCTTCCCCATACCTCTGAAAGCGTCTTGATATGTTTTCCGTACTGTTCGGGTCCTGTTCCGCAGTTGAAGCCGAGACTGAGAATGTCAAAGGGTTCCAAGATTGTGGCAATGGTCTGGGCATCCGTTCCGATAAGCATCGTCCCTGCAAGTTCGATAGTGGCGGAGACCATGATAGGAAGTTTTGTATTGCGTTCTTTATTAGCTGCTTCACAGGCATGCAGAGCTGCTTTAATCTGAAGCGGGTCTTGACAGGTCTCAAGCAGGAAGATGTCGGTACCGCCGTCGATCAAGGCAAGTGCACATTCAGTATAGCCTTTGAGCATCTCGTCATAATGTATATGTCCGAGCGAAGGGAGCTTTGTACCAGGTCCGATTGAACCAAGTACAAAGCGCGGATGATCGGGGGTCGAAAACTTCTCGCACTGGCGTTTGACGATCTCGGCACCTGCCTTGGTAAGTTCATAGGCTCTGTGGCCGATCTGGTACTCATCCAGTACCCAGTCAAAAGAACCGAAAGTATTTGTCGTGATGAGATCTGCACCGGCTGTCAGATAGGCAGAGAATATCTCTTCGAGTATCTCCGGGGCAGTGACATTAAGAAGTTCATTACACCCTTCGTTGCCTTCCCACTGTTCGTCCGTGATACGGTCTGCACGGTCTTGAAGCTGGGTGCCCATAGCACCGTCAATGATAAGAGGACGTTTTTTGATGGTGTCTAAAATATACTGTTTGGTTGACATATGACTCTTCTTATAAAATACTTTATTTTTAGGCAGGAATATTATAAATATTGCTGCATAAAGACAAGGATCGCTATTTTAGCCGATTTGAGCATAAATTTTAATGAGATATTATACTTAGACGTGTTTTACTGAGTCCGTAAAGATTGAAAAATGGTAACATATAAGCTGCAATAAGATTTTCAAGAGGTGGGAATATGCAGGATCTTCATAAATTTGTTCTTGAAAAGATATTCAGGTCAGCACTTTTACCCATTGTCTTCATTGAGCTTTTACTCATTGCTCTGATCTTTCTTCTTGGTTTTTTACAGGAAGACAGAAATGAGATGCTGGTTCAGAAGATGGCTTCCCAGAGTTTTGAAGAGGTTTCGCATCAGGTCACAGAACGGATGAATATCAAGTTCGGACGCGTTCAAAAAGATGCCAGTGCTCTGAGGCTCATTATCGAATCACTGTTTGAAGAGAGTATCCATTATGATGATACAAAGTCTTCTTACAAAAGTGATGAAGGTTTTTTTATACGGGAGAACGAAGGACCCTCTTCTGTGTACACGACAAACATCAAGAGCTTGAAAAAAGAAGACAGAGATGCCTTGAAGATACTCTCTTTGGCTGAGACCCCTTTGGATGCTATCATGCAGCAGTATAAAGGTATTGTCGATTCGGCATGGATCAATCTGGGGAAATACTATTCCTTATATTATCCGCGTATCAAAGTCCAGGACGAACTCTCTTCCAGTCTGGACCCGACTGAACAAAGCTACTACTTTGCAGCGGATGAAAAACATAACCCGCAAAAGAAGACCCTCTTTATCCCTTTGTTTCAGGAGCCTTGGGCGCTTGATCTGGGGCAGATAGGTTCAGTTGTCTCACCGATATATGTCAAAGGTAGGATGGAAGGCGTTGTCGGGATGACCCTGACGGCAGAAAACACGGAAGAGATCAGCGGCATCTCCTTGCCTTTTGATGCCTATGTCATCCTTCTTGGCAAGGATGGGCATGTCCTTTTTTCTTCTAATGAGACAAAGTTGTATAAAGATTTCGGAATCGACTCTTTTAGTTCTTTGTACAAACAAGGGCGTAAAGGCGAGTTGAAAGCTTTCAGTTATGAAAAAAATGAAGATACGAACTTCGTCTTTTTTCATAAGATACTTCAAAACATCGGACTTGAACTGGTATTGATAGCAAAAAAAGATGTGATCAACAAAGAGGTCAACAAAGTCTATTATGAGACGAGAAAATACGGAGTGATCTCACTGACCCTCATAGCCTTGATCCACCTCGGTCTTTTCATCTATATCCGTTTTAAAGCGCGAAAGGTCAGCCAGGTGATCTCAGATCCGATCGAAGAGATCGCAGGCGTCTCTCAGATGCTCTTTGAAGAGAAAAAACTGGCCTTGAAAAAAAGTGACATCAACGAGTTTGATATTCTACAGAATAATCTGCATAAGGCCCATGACAAACTTCTTGAACAGCTCTATTATGACAGGCAGACACATCTGCCAAACCTGTATAAACTTCAAATGGATATCACGGAGAAATCCACGCTTATTCTTATCTGCGCCGACAATTACAAGATGGTGCAGAATATTTACGGGCCGAAAACAGCAGGCGAAGCTTTGTTCGCACTTGTCGATATGCTTCAGAAGTTTCCGCGTTCGGATATGCAGCTTTACCGTGTCTATAATGATACTTTCGCCCTGAGGTCCGATGCAAAAATACATCTTCAGGATGAATTGAAATACCTTTATAACAGGCTTTCTCTGGAGCATATTAAGCTGGCAGAGTTTGATATCGCTTTTAACTATTCGCTCTCTCTCGCTTTGCCCTTCGCCCAGAGCGAACTTCCTTTGTTCGCACGTGCGGATATAGCCCTGTATGAAGCCGGTCGCCAGGAACACCGAAAATACCTCAGTTATGACGAAAAACGTAACGAGAAAGAACTTTTCAGACGCAACCAAGAGTGGGCAAAACGGTTTCAGTCGGCCTTACATGAAAACAGAGTCATCCCTTTTTTCCAGCCTATTTATGATATTCACAATAAAAAAGTCCACAAGTTTGAGACCTTGGTCAGAATGATGGAAGAGGACGAGGTTATCCCGCCGTCTCTGTTTCTGGATGTGGCAAAACAGATGGGAAAGCTGACGGATATTACGCTTTTGATGCTAAGGTCTGTCTTTGATCTGGCTCTTAAATATCCTGAGGTGGAGTTTTCTGTCAATACCTCCTTTGAAGATTTCGAAGAAGCAAATCTGATGAACGATATTCAGAACATGCTTGCGGATGTCAAGATCAATACGGAGAATATCATCATCGAGATACTGGAGACCGGAAAATACAAGGATGAGAATCATGTCATCGAGATAATCGACAGATTAAAAAAGCTTGGGTTTAAGATCGCTATTGATGATTTTGGTACCGGTAATTCAAACTTTGCACACTTGATGTTGATGAAAGTCGATTACATCAAGATCGACGGACAGTTTATCAAGAACATCGCTTCAGACGAACGGAGTCAGAACATCACGAAGACTATCCATGAGTTTGCCCATATGGCCGGAGCAAAGTCAGTCGCAGAGTATGTATGTGATGCTGCTGTCTTTGAAAGGGTGTGTGAACTCGGGATCGACTTTGTGCAGGGCTATTATGTCAGCGAGCCGCAGCCGGCTTCGCAGATCGACAATATGCTTGCTATTACAGATCTTTGATCTGCGATGAGGATCGAAAACAGATGACGCACAGGCTCCCGGAAAAACTGAAGCGGTTTACACGAAAGCTGCAGGAAGAGGATACAGGGTTGTCTGTAACAAACTTCTATAAGGCCAAACGTACAAACCTGCAACGGGCCAACCTAGAAAGATATCTGGCTTATATGTACAGCCAAGGACCGGACACACTTCTTGTCGGTGAAGCTCCAGGATATAACGGCTTCCGGTTGACAGGGATCCCATTCACCTCTGAATATATTGTAAGAGAGGGTGTCTGCAAGGGAGAACTCTTCGGTCTTCATAACGGATATAAGGCGTCAAGCAAAAGCGCTAAAAAAGAGCAGAGTGCTTCTGCGATGTGGTCTGTCCTTGAGGAGATGAATACGCTGCCGCTTTTATGGAATGCTTTTCCTTTTCATCCCTACAGGCAAGACGAAGGTGATTCCAACCGAAGACCCAATCTCAAGGAGCTTGAACTGGGAAAAGTCTATCTATCAGAACTGATAAGAGCCTTTGATATCAAAGTCGTGATCGCAATAGGCAATGTTGCATCAGATATTCTTGGCAAGATGAAGATAGTACACACCAAGGTACGCCACCCTTCATACGGAGGTTTAGCAGAGTTTAAAGAACAACTTCGTTATAATCTCTGCCAAAATAAAAAGGATGATAGATGAAAAAAATATTGATAATGATGAGTCTAACGCTTAGCCTATGGGCTAACAACAGTGTCTATATAAAGACTTTTGACAAGCCGATGTCTGAGGTGTATACGAAACTTCTGAGCTCATTTGAAAGCTCTCATCTTATTGTCGTCTCAGAGATCAATATCCTTGAAAAGTTCAAAGGGGCAGGACTTCCTGAAAAGTTCGGAAAGAACTTTAATACCAATAACCTGACGGGGATCAAAGCAATCATCGCCTGTAACGGATGGTTTGGGAATGAAGTTGCTAATGCTGATCCAATGATGATGGGGTTCTGCCCGATACGTGTCACATTAGTGGAAAAAGAGGGTAAGACATCGGTTCTCTATGTGCGTTCAAGTGTCGCACCTAAGGACTCTCCGGCTTATGGTATACTTCAAAAACTAGAGACAAAAGTCATTACGGCTATTGACGCGGTAAAATAAAGGATCAGTGATGAAAAGTGTTAAATTTGTTATATTGGCATTGGCGATTATCTCGGTGATGGCCGGATGTGCTTCTAAAAGTAGCTATGAACGACAGAACAAAGCCGCCGAAAAGAGCCTGGACTCTTTGTAATAACGTGTCGGATCCCGCTTACAGCAAATGAAAGAGGTCCGACAAATCAAGCCCCTCTTTCGACAACTCTCAACTGCTTTAGTATCTAGATATTATATTTTTGTTGGTGCATAGATTGAAAAGATAAAATATTTTTGTGATAATAGGCTTCAAAGTCATCTTTGCTTAAAGGCTGTGAGTAGAGGTAGCCTTGCAGGATTTCGCAGTGGTTGTCAGCCAGGAACTGATGCTGTTCAAGGGTCTCCACTCCTTCGGCAACGACATTCAGACCAAAGGTCTTGGCCATTGCCATGATTATATTGACCATCTGCTGATCGTTTATATCTTGGGTGAGTTCAGAGATAAAGGAACGGTCAATTTTGAGCTCATCAATAGGTATTCTTTGCAAATAGCTTAAAGAGGAGTATCCCGTCCCAAAGTCATCCATTGAGAAACGTATACCAAGGTTTTCCCGTATACCTTTTATGACTGAGATGACTTTTGGGACATCCTCGGCCATGAGTGTCTCTGTCATCTCAAATATGATCTTCTTCTGCAGGGTCTGTGTCAGATATCTTTTACATAGACGCTCTATATCATCTGCAAAGCTATAATGGAAAAACTGCCGCATACTGATATTGATAGAGAACTGTTCTAAGATAAGACCTTTTTCACTCCACTCTTTGAATGTCTTAAATGCCTCCTTAAGGATGTAGGCCCCCAGTTCGATCATATACCCTGTCTGTTCCGCTATCGGGATAAAAAGGTCAGGCGCTATAAAGCCAAGCTCGTCATTTTTCCATCGCACCAAGACCTCACATCCTATGATCTTGCGATCACGGTCAAGTTGGGGCTGATATTGTAAAAACATCTCACCTTTTTCAAGAGCAAAGTGCAGTTTTTGTTCTATCTCCAAGTGTGTCTCTACCCGTCTGGAAAGCTCGTCATTAAAGAGGATCACGCCGTCTCTCCCTTTGGCTTTGACCTCATACATGGCAATGTCGGCCTCTTTGATAAAAGCATTGGCGTTAAAACGGGGGCCTTTAAGAATACTCAGTCCGATGCTGGCACTGATATAAAGCCGGTGATCGCGGATGCAATAAGTGGCTTTGAGGCTTTCGAGGAGTTCGTTTGCGATCTTGTCCGCTGCATCGAGAGCCTTATGTTCATTCGAAAAGTTTTGCCCTAAAAATATAAACTCATCTCCACCCAAACGTGCGATAGAGTTCTCAGTCGATGCTATTTTTTGAAGCCGTGAAGCGACTTCTTTAAGTACTTCGTCTCCGATATCGTGTCCCAAAGAGTCGTTTATCGTCTTAAAATGGTCAAGGTCTATGAGCAGGAGATAGGAGCATTTTCCTTTTTCGGCGAGTTCGTTTATTTTCTGCTGAAGTTCATCGGTAAAGGCATGTCTGTTGTGAATCATGGTGAGCTGGTCATGTGTGGCTTGATGGTTCGTTTTTCGTAAAAGTTTGTCAGAGCTGTTGGCAGAATAGAAAAGAACGCCTGTGAAGATCAAAGAAAACAGCGAAAGGACATAGCCGTAAAACTCACCGATCATGGAAAAATAAAGGGAGAGCGGCAGCATCAAGATCAATAGGACCGGCCGTACTATTTTTTTGTCAGCATAAAGAAGGGTCGTTGCAACGACAGAGGCACCCAGTTCGGTAAAGATCGCAATATAATGCATTTTACTCTCTGTCTCATTGGCATAGAGGATAAAGATCAAAGCCCAGGATCCAAAGATGAGATAATAGAAAATATTGAGTTTCTTATGCCAGCGGATAAGATGGGACCTTCCCATATTTTTATAATTGAACTCTTTGTGAAGCTGATAGCCAAAGACAGAGATAAGAAGTAATAAAGAGTACCAGATAAGAGCAGGCATGACAATCCCGCTTAACCAGCCGAGTAATATGTACCCAAGTCCTGGAATCAGTGAAAGCCCCAACATGACAAGAACCTGTCTGTGCAAAACAGTGTAGACATATTGATTCTCTGATACCATGTTTATCGCCTCTTTGTTTTTTTATGGACATCCAAAATACACAAAAGATAGTGTATGGATTTAACTGAATTATACTTGAACTTTATATATCTCTTCATTAATCAAGAGTGTCAATAGTCCTAAAAGAGGGATTTTACCTGCTATCATGCTCACTTGTTTACTATTTTGTGACTCTGTCCACAAGGTAGATTGCCAAGAAGGTCAGGGTAAAAAGAAGCGTGACGTAAAGTCCAAATGAAATAGCATTTGAGATATCCATGCTTTGTTCCTTGTTCTAATCTTGAAATATTAGAACAAAGATGTGTTGAAAAAGAGGGTTATTTGCGTTCTCTGTTCTCTTGCCGTTTATAAGCAGACTGATCTTTTGCCAATTGCTGCATATCTGTGACAAGATCCGCCTCGTCAACGATCTCGACTCCCAAAAGGGTCTCAATCGCATCTTCCAAGGTGACTATGCCGAGATACTGTTCGTAACTATCATGAACGATGAAGAGGTGCTCTTTACGTTTGATAAACTTGTCCATCAGATAAAAGACAGGCAGATTTTCCGAGACCCTGTGTGCTGTCTGCATAATAGTCCTAAGCGGCTTATGGTCTTCTTCATCCAAGGAGGTAGAGCGCAATATCTTTCGGGAGAAGACCATACCGATAATATTCTCTTTTGAACCTTCATACAGAGGAATACGTGAATAGGTAAAGATACCTTTTTCATCTAAGGCCGATTCGATAGCGGCATCCGCATCGAGGGAAAAGACGACTGAACGCGGTGTCAAGATGTCTTTGACACGTATCTGTTTAAGCTGCAGAAGGTTTTGGATAAGCATCTCTTCTTTCTCTTCCAGGATCCCGCTCTGTTCACCTATCTCTGCCATGGCGGATATCTCTTCACGTGTCGGTCCGTGGCGCTTGTTCTTTTGGATGCGTTTGGTGATCTGTCTTGATATCCATATCAGAGGCAAAAGGACGGTCATCAAAAAGGTGATAAGAGTCGCAGAAGGTTTTGCGAGTTCCCGCCAGTAAGTAGCACCTATTGTCTTAGGGATGATCTCTGAGATATATAAGATCAGCAGAGTCAGAATAATCGCAATAAGACTTTGCCACTCTGGGCCGTACAGCCTTACTGCTTCTGCACCGACGCCGGCAGCACCCATAGTGTGAGCGATAGTGTTTAGGATAAGGATTGCAGAGATCGCGTTGTCGAGATTCTTTTTTAGTAAATGCAGGCGTGCTTTGTGGATGGAATCCTCAGGCAAAGAACCTATAAATGAAGGTGTGATAGAAAGCAGTACAGCCTCTAATACAGAACATATAAAAGAGACAAAGAGAGCGACGAAAAGATAAAATAGAAGTAAACCCATTAGGATTTCTTACTCAAGCAAAAGCTGTATAACGAGGGGTCCATAATAAAGTAAAATATCCTTGGTATAAAATGTGAATGACATTATATCCTTTTTCTGCAAGTATTTGTTTTTACCGGTTAATAATTGAAGATGCTGATACCTGAGACTTTGAATAGGAACTTCTGACTTTCTGTTAAGTCGTATCTTTAAACTTGTTCTTCCTCTCTTTAGGATAAAACTACACAAAAAATAGGAACTATGATGCAAACAGCGATTTTAGGCGGCGGATGCTTCTGGTGTGTAGAAGCAGTTTTCAACCGTGCAAAAGGTGTTATTTCAGCAATAAGCGGATATGCCGGAGGTGAAAATCCAAACCCTACCTATCAGCAGATCTGTACAGGGACAACAGGGCATGCCGAAGTGGTCAAGATCACTTTTGACGAGAATATTATTAGCTTTGAAGACATATTGGATATATTCTTCGAGATACATGACCCGACCTCTTTGAACCGCCAAGGTGCGGATGCAGGTACACAGTACCGATCGGTAGTCTATTATTTAGATGAAGAGCAACATGATGCTGTCGAAGCCAAGATAGAAGAGCTGCAAAGACATCTTCCTTCTGATATTGTCACTGAAGTCAGTCCGGCTCCGGAGTTTTATGAGGCCGAAGGCTATCACCAGGACTATCTGTCTTTAAACCATTCACAAGGGTATTGTCAGGCAGTCGTTGCACCTAAGGTGCAAAAGTTTATGATGAAGTTCAAAGAGTTTATCAAGTGATCTATTTCGCGGTATAAAAAGCGTGGGTCTGAGGTGTCTCAATTCTTCCGTCTTGTGTCAAAAAGACAAAGGGAACGGAAGTCGAACCTGAAGAGAGGTCTTTGATAGCTGTGATATGAACATGCAAATGCGGTCCTGAAGAATATCCGGTGTTTCCGGAGAGACCTATCAAGGCATGTTTATAGACCTTTTGTCCAAGCCGGACTTTCACTCCGTTAGGTTGCAAGTGCCCATACATCGCCATAGTCCCGTCATCATGCTGGATGACTATGAAGTTGGCCTTATTCGCAAACTCAGGTGAAAACCCATGCTCTGTCTGCTTCTCTTCCAGGGCTACGACAACTCCTTCTCTCATGGCATGTATCTTAGTGCCTTCATCCATCTTAAAGTCCAAGGCATAGGCGGATTGTCCTTTATGTGTCTGCTCGCCGTTAAAGCCCTGAGTCAACTGGTGGGATTTTCCCCGTTCATACGGAAGGGCATAGAGATAATTCTTGTCATAGTCGGGATTTACCCGACCCATAGTAGTACTGTAAAGTGTCTGAAACTGACTTGCCTGGTGAGGGTCCTGAATCGTAAACTTTAATATCTTCGTTCGGCTCTGTGCGGGAAAGGATCCTAGGTAGGGTAAAGGTTCAGAACTGCTCATATTGACAAGTTTTACTGCCTTGAGCTGAATACTCACGTCATAATAGGTGTGATTTTCCAAATAGATGTCAAATCCATTTTTGGTCTTGATGCTGAGGACCTTGATCGGGTTTTTACTATCAGAATCAGGTACAAACTCATTTAAAGCTGTGCGTTGTTCGACTTGAAGGTCTTGACGGGATGTCTTAAACATCGTGTTGATATAGGCATAGGAGCTTTCATCAAGGGAAAGGTCCTTGCTTAGCTTCTCGAGATAGGCAATATCCGTATGTTTGCTCTTCTTATAGTAGCTAACGACTTCTTTTTTTAAACGTGCATCGGTACTTAGAAAAGAGAATGTGACAGATGTCAGCGCATAAAAGAGATCCGGGTCATTATCACGGATGCTTTTATAGAGTTGCCGCTTATAGTTTTTGATAATGGAATCATGAAGAGTTTGAAGTTTTCTCAACTCTTTGAGATAGGCTTTGACTGCCTTTTCATTCAGAGGGCTTTCTCTCTCTGCCTCTTTACCCTGCTTTAAAACTGCCTCGGCTTTTTTCCAATAATCGTGAATGATCTTTTCTTGCGCACTGAAGGGTTTTAATCGGCTCAGAGCTGTAAAACTCTGTGCTTGCTTGAACAAAGGCGTGCCTAATTGAGCATAGATCTTGGGATATGTTTCAGAAGACAGATCATTGGCAAACAGCAGTCCGTAAGCAAACAAAAGTAGTAAAAAGATTTTTTTCATGGAATATTGTAGCACAGAAGTCAAAGAGCTTATAAAGGGGAGGGTTATAATGATTAGGGGAATCATGATGATATATAGACGTAATAATGTATTAAATAACCGATCAAAGGCTAGGGAACTTCGATCGATGAATTGGTTTATATATTATGTCTCTTTGACTTCTGGAAAGAATTATAATCTCCTTATGTGTAGATTATGTGTGAACTTAAATCGGGCAGATAAATGCTGCTGGTATAATATGCCTATGAAATACAAAAAAGAGATCATTGCTGTTCTTGACCCGATGTGTTCATGGTGTTGGGGTTTTGAACCGGTACTGAAACAACTTATCTCCAATCTGCCCGAGGATACGAGACTTTCTCTTCTCCTGGGGGGTCTGCGTAACCAAGGTGAGCAGGTATGGGACGAAGCATTCAGATCATATCTTATGATGCACTGGCAAAGTGTGCATGAAAGGACTGGCCAGCCTATTAATCTTGACCTGTTGAATAAAGAGATGTTTGAATATGATACCGAACCTGCCTGCCGTGCAGTTGCCACCGTCAGAGAACTTGATCAGACAAGGCAGTTCTCTTTTTTGCAGGCCCTTCAAAAAGCATTTTATCAAGATGCAAGAGATATCACTTCGACAGATACTCTTTTTAGCGTGGCAAAAGAAGAGGGTTTTGACCCGGAGTCTTTTCTCTCCTTGTTCTTGAGCGAGAAGATGAAGGAGAAGACGAAAGATGATGCTTATAAGGCCCGTTCAATGGGTGCAAACGTGTTTCCGTCTTTGGTTTTTATTGACGAGGAGGGGCATCTTTGTGTCGTTAAGGGCTATAAAAGTTTTGAGCAGATCGAAAAGCTTATTGGGTCAGGTATGTGAAGGGACAAGTAGTCGTCCGCAAATATCTTCTTTTTGATACGGACTCATTTGGCCTGTCCTATCCGGAAAATCAGAATCTAAAGTTCAAGAAGCTTGATGATCTCGGCTGAAATTTCAGCTGAGGTCTTGCCTGCGGTCTGAATAACTGTATCGGCGCAGGCTAAATATTTGGGGTGGCGTTCGGAGATAAGACTTTTGGCTTTTCCCATATTTTTCAGAAGCGGACGTTTTTTGAGTTTTTTCTTGGCATTGTCAAAGGAGTTTATCCGCTCTAGTATGGCATCAAAAGAGGACTCGAGATAGATGACATGGCCAATAGCTTGAAGGTTTCCAACATGGTAGAATCCGCCGCCTATAGAGATGATACTGTTCTTGACACTGCTTTCGAGCCATAATGCGATGTTTTTCTCAGTCTGACGAAAATAGGGTTCGCCTTCTTGTTCGAATATCTTTTTGATCTTGGTGTTTTTCATACTTTCGATAAGGTCATCCGTATCAATGCTTATACGTCCCGTCTCTTTAGAAAGTACACGGGCAAGGGAACCTTTTCCTACCCCCATAAAACCCATTAATATGATGTTGTTGTTCTGCATGTACTCTCTTTTTGGTAAGTGTACAAAATAATAGCAGATGAATGTTTAAGTTTTATTACAGACAGCTGCTCTCGTTTGGCATTATTTCTCAATATGCGCTTTTTCATACAAGGGACGGCAGGTCATGCAGAATCTTGCGTAAGGCTTTGCTTTCAGCCTGGCCATCCCTATCTCTTCGGAACACATCTCACATATGTTGTATGTCCCTTTATCGATGTTCTCTAATGAACGTTCGATATCTTTAAGCTCAGCCTTTTGCTGGTCTGATATCACTTGCTCCAGCATCGCATCACTCCGCATGGAAGCAAAGTCCATATCATCATTGTTCTCCTGAGTCTGGAGCTGAATCAGCTCACTCGAAGCCATTTCAACATTTTGAAGGATATGCTCTTTGGCTTTTATGAGTTGTTCTTTGAAAAAATCCAATTCTTTTTTTTGCATTGTAAACCCTTTGTCGAAAAGTAAGTTATTCTCTATTGAACCCTTTTTTAGCATAAAGTTTTCTTATAAAATAAAATTGATTTTCGTTTTTTTTGATGAAGCATTAGAGATAGAGGAAGGGACAGCAAGGCAGATATCCTTAACTTCAGCTATTAGTCTGATCAGCCTGCTTGCAGATAGGAGTTTTGTTTATATAATATGGTGATCTCAAATCTAAAAGGTTTGTCATGTATATGAGATGTTTATATGTAGGTATTTTACTGATTGCGGTCAGCTTTCCATTGAGCGCTCGTCAAAATTACTCTGAGCAGGGTATTATCACCTATAAGAAACTCTGCAAGTCCTGTCATGGAAATCCCTATAAAGGGGCTGCGATGTTAAAGAAAAAAGAGTGGAAAGAACTCTTTAAACATGGGGATGAAAAAATCTATGCTCTGCATTCAGAGAATGTCAAAGCCGGAAAAGCCCTAAGCAGCTCTTATTATAAAAGCAGACGCCGGCATCTGGTAAAGTTTTTGATCTCAAGCGCGAGCGATTCAGGGGTTGTCCCTGCTTGTGACGGTAACTTTTGCGGAGACTGATCTCCCATAGTCGACTAAAGAATACCAGGGAGAAAAACTGCTATAATAAAACCCATGTATAAAAAGATATTAGTCTCATTCCTGCTCATCATCCTGGTGCAGCTCTCTTTCGTCAATGTCGTTGATAAGGCCAGTTCAGAGCAATTAGACAAGGCATTTGCCCGTTCACTGACTGTGTTTGCCATTGCCCGTTCTTTAAACGGGCTTATTTCGGTCATACAAGGCACCGAAGTCTATGCGACACCGGCCGGCGTAGGTGTGAACTTTGCTCTGGGTCAGATAGTGGATCCTATGAATGATATGATCGAGCGTTTTTCGTGGATCATGTTGATGAGTTCTGTCTCCTTGGGAATTCAGGAGATATTGCTGCATTTTGGTCAGACCTCACCGGTGCAG
Source organism: Sulfurimonadaceae bacterium (assembly GCA_041553795.1). Lineage (GTDB taxonomy): Bacteria > Campylobacterota > Campylobacteria > Campylobacterales > Sulfurimonadaceae. Next base: position 9,814 of record JBFEIF010000003.1, on the reverse strand, counting down.
ATCATCCTTTCTGTGACGGCTCTAATCTTGCTTTTTGTTTTATGGATACCGAGACTCTGGCATAGAGAGAGTTTTAATCTTGTCTTTAAATCTTTTGTGATCTTCTCTTTCTTGCGTTTTCTTGTACCTTTGATAGTGTTGATAAACGAAAATGTCTATGAATATGGACTGAAAGAGCAGTATGAAAAGGCCAGACTTTCTTTAGAACTGACTCAGACTCAGACGGAAGCTATAGTAAGACAGGTCCGTCAAAACCAGCAGGCCAACTCCTCCTGGTTAGACTCTTTGAATGTTACACAGCAGATAGAGGATTTTCGTATAAAGATGGAAGTCCTGTGGAACAGTCTCAAAATCAAGTTCAATAATGCGATTAGCTATATGCTTTCTCTGATCTCTATTTTTATTGTCCTGAGCGTTCTGTTGCCGATCTTTTACTTATGGGCTTTTTTGAAGCTTTTTAGAAGAGTGATGGCTGCTGATATTGCTGCTGCAATCGAAAATAAAACGCGTAGAAACGTTTAGGATACTTAGACGAGACAGATGTGAAGTCCGTTTCAGGCAAATGAAGAGTGTCTCTTCATTAAAGCCTTTGTAGATTCAATGTCTTCGTCAGACCAAGATCATCCAAAAGTTCAAACAATATTGTATTACCTGCTTGAAGGTTGATACGGATCTGGTCTTGATTGACGATCTTGACGAGATAGCCTATCAGTGACGAGTTGATCACAAGAGAGTCGTATATCTTTAATACGATATTGTCATATTTGGATTTTGTGGCTTCAATACGCTGCTTGATCAGCTCAAAATCACTGACGGATGCGATATTGCCTTTTACAGAGACGATGTTGTTTTCGCTCGAGAGTTCCATTAGAGTTCCTTTGGTATATATTTATGCAAGATGACATGATTACCCTTGGGTGAGTAATAGATGGCATCCACCATTTTTTTAGCGATCTTAAAACCGCGCCCGTTTACACTTGTCGTATCAAAAATAAGTTTTTTGAAAAGTTGCGTATCAAATCCATCTCCTTCATCTTTTATATCAAAGGTCAGGTCTTTCCCCTTTCCGTGCGGGATGAGCTGATACCTGATTTGTATATGCCTATTTTGATAGCGATGTTCTCGGTTTCTACATTCATCATCGAAGACTCCTTGTGAGATAAGTTCTTTTTTCAATGTGTTGGAAATATCCAGGCTGCCATGTTCGTAAGCGTTCATGATCATCTCGGTGAAGATCATACCCAGCTTGGCAGTATGGATCGGACCGATACTGTTTTGTTCAAGATAGGTATGAAAACCTTCTATGACATTTTCGATCTCCTTTAAAGTGCTCTTGCATTCGATATCGATTACACCCTCTTGGCTTTGCTCAAACCTTTGAAAAAACAAGAGGGTGATGTCATCATCAGGATTGGGTACTTTATTGTAAAGTTTTTTCAAGAAAGAGGAACGGTTTTTGGAGTCTTTAAAGTCTTTTTTGAGATGCGAGAAGTAGAGTTCCCCATTTTCAAGTGAACTCTCTACCAGACCGTCACTGCAAAACAGGATCTTATCAATGTTTTGGATCTGATGGATATCGATATTAAACTGGACATAGTGTTTTGAGATAGGCATATTATTTGTCTTGATCTTTGTTATATTCGTTTCTTTATCGCATAAGAGGACGGGAGGCATACCATAGGAGGAGATACTCAGTGTCTCCAAGGAGAAATTGATTTCAGCAAAGAGCACAGCCAGTACCTCTTCATCAAGAAGACTTTTGAGGATATATGTGCTGAAGTCGCTAAGCAGGCGATTAAGATCAAAGGCTTCCTTGCTCAGGTCGACTAGATGATTGATATAACTGGAGGCGACGACCGATGTGACTGAAGCAGAAACACCTTTTCCCATGGCATCGATGATAAAAAAGAAGGCTCTGTCTTTGTTGATACGGCGGATGGAGTAGGTGTCTCCGCTGAGGATCTCATGCGGTCGGTAGGAGCCGTCAAGATACCATAGATTTGTTTGTTCCGGATGTTTGTAATATTTGTAATAGAAGTCATTTCGTATGGCCTGGTGTTCTTTTAAGAAGGCCTGTTTATGTTGTGTGTTGTCGTATTTCTTCTGATCTTTTAAGCTACTCAACTCATCTTTCAACGATTTTTGGTAAAGAAAGTAAGAAAGAGCAGGTTCATAGGTCTCGTCAAGGGCATGCAGGATGGATTCACAGTTAAAGGGCTTCATCAGGGAATGGGTCACATTCAGATCGACGGCCTGCTGAAATGTCTCATACTCTTGAGCATCGGCGGCAAGGATGATCGGGACGACCTTGTTTTTTTCTCTTAAGGCTCGTATCAAGTCCATCCCGTTCATCATCGGAAGTTTGTGTTGGCAGATAAATAAACCGAAGTGCTGGCGCTCAAAAAGCCTTAATACCTCTTTTTCAGTCTGTGCAAAGACAATACTCTTAAAAGTGTCTTTTAGACACTCTTTATATAAAAGCATGGTGTTAGGATTGTTCTCTACGACCAGAAGTGTTATGCTAGCATATATGTTTTTCTTATCTTTGCCTGTCATCCCATAACTGTATCAAAAAAATGTTAAGAAATGTTTATATTTGTATATTAAGTTTTCTCTTTACTGCTATGTTTTACTTGCCAAAAATTAAAGATGCGGCTATGGCTGGCCGTCATCACGATATCTCTTTAAAAAGTGACGACTTTCCAGTCACTTTGAAGGGCTTGTGTCAGCATCTCGCCTGTATGCGTCAGCTCTACTCCCAGAGCGCTCAGTTTTGCAGATACACCGTATTCATCCGTACAGACAATACAGGCTTGTAATCTGACACCAGTAGCGGCGATCGCCTTGACCTTCTCCTGAAGGTCCGTATTCTCACTCAAGAGTCTGGCAGAAGGACCCCATATCATCAGCACGGCCTCGTCCCAATATCCTCTGGGGAGTATGACACCCGAATACAAGAGGACCATCTTCTTGGCTACCTCGATCTCTTCTGTACTCCATATAATAAGCAGTTTGTTCGTCATGAGTCTCTTTTTTTTGGTGAGTATAACGTACTTTGGCAATTCAATCCAGCTTCAGTCGGTATAAGGGATTTCATACTATATCTTTTGTATAATGCGCGCAATTAATACAGCCGCGCTGTAACGGAGACATGATGATTACCTTTAGTGATTTACTTTTAAAACTTCAGATCTTCTGGAAAGAGCAGGGATGTAATATTGTCCAGCCATATGATATCGCTGCCGGTGCAGGGACGTTTCACCCTGCGACTTTTTTGCGTTCCCTTGATTCCAAACCATGGTCAGTCGCTTATGTCGCACCTTCTCGACGTCCGACAGACGGCCGTTATGGTGAAAACCCGAATCGTCTGGGCTCGTATTACCAATTTCAGGCATTGATCAAACCAAGTCCTGACAATATTCAGGAGCTCTATCTTAAGAGTCTTGAATATCTGGGACTTGATCTTAAAGACCATGATATCCGTTTTGTTGAAGACAACTGGGAATCACCGACACTTGGTGCCTGGGGATTAGGCTGGGAAGTCTGGCTTAACGGTATGGAAGTGACACAGTTTACCTATTTTCAGCAGGTAGGCGGGATCTCATGCGATCCGGTCGCCGTAGAGATAACCTACGGAACGGAACGTCTGGCGATGTATCTTCAGGGTGTAGACTCTGTATTCGATATTGTCTGGAATGAGAACGAGCATGGGAAGACACTTTATCGCGATATTCATAAAGAGAGCGAGATTGAGTTTTCAAAATACAATTTCGAAGTCGCTGATACGGCTATGCTTTTTAAGGATTTTGATGCGAAGTCAGCTGAGTGCAAACGTGCACTTGAAGCAGGACTTCCTCTGCCTGCTTATGACCTATGTATGGCAGCATCTAACACCTTTAACGTCCTGGATGCACGCAAGGCGATCTCGGCAACGGAAAGAGCAAACTATATCCTGCAGATCCGCGAACTTTCCAAGGGCTGTGCAGAGCTGTATAAAGAGCAGGAAGTAGAACGCAATGCAAGAGTAAGCGCCAAGTAGCTCACTTTTAATACTTCAGCCCGTCAGATATTCTTTACATAAAAGGATGTTGTAGTACAATCCTTTTATGAAAACCCCTTCACGACTTATAGGCCAGATCGATACTATCATTTATCAGAACGAAAGCTTTTTTATTGCCGTATTAAGCGATAAGACGAAGGTCTCGGGCGAATACGTCGAAGCTCCTATCGACAGTCTTGTCGGTGCTGCTGTGACGCTTGAAGGCGAACTGGTCGAGCATAAAAAACACGGCTCGACCTTTAAGTGTACGTCTGTTAAAGTCAATCAATCCGAACTTTTCTTCTTTTTGAACCGTGTTGTCAAAGGTTTTACCAAAAAACTCACCAGTGATCTGATAGAAAAGTATGGAGAAGAAGGGCTAGTTGATGTTCTAGACAACAACATCGAAAAGCTTTTGGAGTTTAAGGGTGTCAAAGAGAAGAAATTAGAGCGTATCCAAAAAAGTTGGAAGCAGTTTCGTTCTATTCGTGAACTGGGCGAGTTCCTTGCCCCTTATGATGTCAGTTCGGCCATGATCCACCTTATCGCTACCCAACTCAAAGATGTCCCCAATCCGGCAGAGAAGATCAAGAACAACCCTTATGTGCTGACGCATATAAAGGGCATAGGTTTTAAACGTGCCGATGAGATAGCACGCAAGATGGGGGTTGGTGATCTGGATGAGAACCGACTGCATTCTGCCAGCAACTATCTGCTTCGCGAACTTTGTGATATGCAGGGAAACTCCTGCATTTCGAAGTCCACGCTGTTTGAACGCCTGGATGAAGAACTGGCCCTGTTCAACAGGCACGAACTGTATGAAAAAACGGTACTTGAGATGGTGCATGAAGGTCATCTTCACCAGTTTGGAGAACTTTTGGCTCCGGACATCTACTATTATGCAGAGGAGCAGATACTCAACTTTATCAAAAAGAAATGCAAGCAGGACTTTGGAGAGATCAAAAAAGACCTGAACACTTTTATCGCCCAACGTGAAGAGAAAGCAGGGTTTGCACTTTCAGATGAACAGCGTCAGGCAGTAGAGATCCTAAACTCCGGCTCCTCTATCCTCCTGTTGGTAGGATATGCCGGTACTGGTAAATCGACATCGGCACGCCTGATACTGGATCTTATGGCCGACAAGGTCGGTGAAAACTTCATTATGTGTACCGCGCTCAGCGGTATCGCGTCTCAGAGGATATCAGAGACAACGGGATATCAAAGTTCTACCATTCAAAGTCTTATCGTCCGATATGAGGAAAAAGGTGAGATGCCTTACAAGGTCATCTTGCTTGATGAAGCGTCAATGGTCAACTCCATGCTGTTTTTTCAGCTCATCAAGATGGTGGATGAGGACGCCGTCTTCATTATTGTCGGTGATGACGGGCAGCTTCCTCCGATCGGCGCCGGAAATGTCCTTTCGGATATGATCAGCCTTGAGCTTGCTCCCATGGTCAAGTTGACCAAGCTTTACCGTCAAAACGAGAAACAGGCGATCGCATTGGTCGCGAACACGATACGCCAGGGGCAGGTACCGAGGTTTTATGAAGAGTATGACGACTTTCATTTTCACGAAGTTAGCATCGAGAACTATTATCAGCTTAAAAACTCGCTTTCACAGACACAGCTTCATGATCTAAGAGAAGAGCATGCTACCCGTATCATGGCGTCGATCATGCATCTTGCAGTTGAAGAGATACCCCATTCACGAGCCCTTCTGAAAGAAAAGAATATTTTAGGGTATTTGAACGCTTTTCAGGTGATAACACCGATGAAGGGCGGTACTTTGGGAAGCGAGAACCTGAATACGATGCTTCAGCAGTATTTCAACCCCTCTTCAAAAGAACAGGTCAAAGCAGGTAAGTACGAATACCGGCTCATGGACAAGGTCGTGCATATCAAAAATGAGAACATGCCCTGCAATACACCTTCGGGATTTAAGAAGGGTGATGAGAACTTTGAGAAAAGAGTCTTTAACGGAATGGTCGGTCTTGTCTTTAAGATCGATACGGATGAAGAGGTTCTGTCGGTATTTTATCCCAATGAGGAACTGGTCGTACAGTATGATTTTGATCAACTGAAAAACTATCTTTCGCTTTCGTATGCCTTGACGATCCATAAAGTTCAGGGAATGGAGTATGAAAGTGTCGTCATCCCGATATCCTTCTCCCATTTTATCATGCACAACACAAAACTTTTGTATACGGCTATCACACGGGCAAAAGGACAGTGCCATCTGATAGGAGAAGGTGCCGCGTTTGAATCGGGGTGTAGAAAACTGGACACGACCAGAAGGCAGACTGTTTTACAAGCACTTGTGACAAGCTAAGAGAGCTAAGAGGAACAGGCTGTGTACCTTTACGTGACATGGATATAAATGTCTGTAATGTTTTCTGTTTTTCTGTTTTCATCATAAGCTTTTTTTATATATTTATGAGCTACGATTGATTATGATATTTTTAAAATATAAACAGCCTAGGGCTGAACATGTGCAGTTTCAACGTTTTATATCAGGTATGATCCTCTTGGCGATGGTCCTCTTTCAGGAAATCGAATTGGGCTATGTATTCTTGATCTTAAGCATTATTAGCTTTGTGACGACGATCAACTATTCTCCAACGACATTTGTCTTCAGGTTGCTGAGTCTTGTCCTGGGGCGTTCTTTGTTTGTTACGGCACCCCAGTATGCCCATTCCTATGTCATCAACAGACTGGCAGAGGTCTTTGAAGACATCTTGCGTATCAGCGGCGGAATAGCTATCATCTATCTGCACACCCTTTCGCCATTGGCTTCATGGATGTTGGCATCCTTTATGAGTATAGCGATGCTGATCTCGGGTATATTCGGTTTTTGTCTCTCCTCTTTGGTCTATATCGCCTATCAAAGGATATTAAAAAAGAAGGGATCGGCAGATGAATAAGAATGAAGCTCCCTTAAACAAAGACGATATCAACCTCTTTACCAAGCAGGTCGGCCGGGTCAATAAGAACTGTATGCTTGCACGGAACGGCTTTAAGCCTTATGAGCGATGTAATTATTGTCAGCTGCATGTCAAGTCATGCACGGGTATGCGTCTCAATCTTTTTACTTTGCTAATCGGATTTTCGGTCCTGATGTTCCTGTTTATAGAAGATATTGATTTGATACGTCTTAATATTGCCTGGATCATTACACTGTTTTTTATGTTAGGGTATGACGTAACGGTGAATACTGATTCACTTGCCAGAGCAGACTTCTTAAATCAGAATCTGAACGAACAGCTCAATAAACATTCACATGATTTGGAAAAGGAAGTGAGGGTTCGGACAAAAGAGCTTCAGTATCTTGCTGTACATGATTCTATAACCGGTCTGTATAACCGTTATGAGTTTGAGAAACGCCTCTCATTTGCTTTGAAGTATTCATCCAACCGGGCCGGAAAAAGTATCATGGCCTATCTTGATCTTGACCAGTTTAAGATCGTCAATGATACTTCGGGCCATACGGTTGGAGATGAACTCTTAAAGCATATCGCCTTGATATTGCAAAAAGGCGTAGGTGAAAAAGATATTGTCGCGCGTTTGGGAGGCGATGAGTTCGGTATTTTATTCTTGGATAAAAGTCTTGATGAGGTCGAAGAAATGGCAACCAAGATATTGCGCTCGATCAAAGAGTACCGTTTTACACATGAGGACAAGATCTTCGCTGTCGGTGCAAGTATGGGGATTGTTCCGATCGAACGCGAATGCTGTTCCCTCGTCGACATCATCTCTGCTGCAGACGCCGCCTGCTATCAGGCCAAAGAGAAAGGCCGCAACTGTATCCATATCGCACAGCGTGATGACAAGATGATAGAAGAGAGACGCGGTGAGATGCAATGGCTTGCCAAACTGACTCAGGCTTTGGAAGAGGAAAAGTTCTGTCTTTATGTACAGCCTATTGTTTCGCTCGTCAATAAGGAAGGATCGCCTTCGCATTATGAGGTCCTTATCCGTTTAGAAGACAATGACGGGAAGATCATCTCGCCAATGGCCTTTATCCCGCCGGCTGAACGCTACGGTCTTATGCCGCGTATTGACCGCTGGGTCATCGAAACAGTGTTCAAATCGTATAAAAGGCTGCATGAGAAGAGTACGAATACCTATGTTTTCAGTATAAACCTTTCGGGGACCTCTTTAAACGATCAGCAGCTTGGTCTGTTTATTGAAGAGTTGTTTGAGCGTTATAAGGTGCCGTATTCCTCTATCTGTTTTGAGGTGACAGAGACAGCTGCCGTATCAAACCTTTCAGTCGCCTTGACCTTTATCAAAAAGATGCGTAACCTGGGCTGCAAGTTTTCTTTGGATGATTTCGGTTCAGGACTGTCATCCTTCTCATATCTGCAGAACATACCTGTCGACTATTTGAAGATAGACGGTTCTTTTGTATATGATATCGACACAAACAAGGTGAATCGGGCAATGGTGCACTCTATCAATGAGATCGGTCACGTCATGGGAATGAAGACGATATGCGAGTTTGTTGAGAACGGGCCAATAGAAAAAGTCTTGGAAAAGATGGGTGTAGATTATGCCCAAGGGTATTATTATGCCAAACCTGAACCTATTGAGACGCTTGCACAGCTATAATGAACAGTTACAGCAAATGGCTCGCCGTCGGGCTCTGTCTGCAAGGGAATGTTAATTTATATTTCAGATAAAGCGTGATAGGATACCCGCAATTAGTCAACATTAAGGAAAAGCATGAATTTCAGTACGATAAAGTCCAAACTACTTTTGTACTTGACTGTCTCTTTGGTCAGTATAGCGGCGGGAGTGATCTTTGCCTATATTATTGCATCCCATGAGATCAAAAAGATCATGATCAATGATATCTCCGATGTTGCAGAGAGTCTACAGAAGTCCGTTATATATATTGCAAAGAATGATCCGAAAGCCTACACAAAAGCTGACTTCGCACGTTACTTGAACCAGATGAAGATAGGAAAAAGCGGTTATGTGTATCTTATCGATGCCAAAGGGAATCTGATAACGCATCCTACAAAGCAGGGCAAGAGTCTTGCAGGCAAGTCTTATGCTGATCATATCATCAATGATAAAAATGGCGGGACCTATGAATATGAGTCTGCGACTTCAGGTCAGGAGAAAATAGCAGGATATCGCTATATTAAAGAGTGGGACATGTGGATCGTTCCGGGCGTGAACAAGGCTGATTATTTTGAGGATCTGAAAAGTAACTTTTTAAAATGGATGATCTTGTGCGGAGCAGTCATCGCGAGTTTGCTGGCAGTTATGGGGAAGATGATAGAGCGACGGATCGTAAAACCAGTTGAAAATCTCATAGAAGTGGCCCAGGAACTGGCTCAGGGGGATGGGGACTTGAAGAAACGCTTGGATTTCCCCGGCAAGTCTGAGATGGCAACAGCGAGTAACTATGTGGACAAGTTTATAAACCGTATTCAAGAAGTGGTCAATATCGCGAAGAACACAGTGGTCGCTTCAGTGCGTTCAGCAGAGTTACTGGACGGGCTTTCGAAAAAGATAACGACACAGATAGAGGATCAACATAGGCTGACTACCTCTTCGAATTCTCTTGTATTGGAGATCAGTACATCCCTCGATGACAGTGAAGATGCGGCGATCAAGACGGCAGACGATCTTACCCATACTGCCGAAGAACTTGAAGAGATGATCTCGCGTTTATCGACAATATCGAACTATGTGGGCGATGCCAGTATAAAACAGGTCGATTTCTCCGACAGACTGATGCAGCTGAACGAAGATGCGAACCAGATC
>JBFEIF010000002.1:0-44874 GCA_041553795.1 Sulfurimonadaceae bacterium | reverse complement strand
TGACATCGTCGCACCTGTTTTGAGCGAGCGAGACTCTTCGACATCGAATGAGGACCTTCTCAAGACGATAGCACTGCTGAACTCGGAACTATTCAAGCGTCTGCGCGAAAAGCGTTCGGACTTCAACCTTCCGAAGACTTCTGTACTCTATCTTCCGGATGATGCCGATATGCATTACGCCGTTGCCCATACGCAGGAGATATATCAGACAGGAAAGTATAAGACCGTTGACGGGGACTATAAGATACACATCTTTAATGAAGAAGCGGAATTCGACGCAAAGGGGAAGATAAAAGTAAAACAGCACAAGATCGATGTTCAGAAGTCTAATCGAAATCTGAAGACGACGACTCAGTTGCCACAGCATGAAGAGTTTATAGATTTTAGCGAAGGCTTGTAATGAGGTCTATCCAATTGCCCAAGATGGGCTTTTACTTTATGCTCTCACTTATCATCGCCAAACTGGTGTATCTTGGTTTTGAGTCCTACTATAACGGTTTTGTCATCGATGTCGTGACTTCGACGCATGTCGATCAGGACCTTCTTGAGAAACTTGAGACCTTTGGAAACAGGGTCAGTTCAGTCGGTATCACGCTTTTATTGATACCCCTGTATTACCTTGTAGTAAAAAAGTTCTTTGAGTTTCATCAGGGTGTTATGGTCATCGTCATCATCATGCTGACGCTTGTGACGTATTTTGGCATACACAAAGGTCTTAACCGGGCAGTCTTTGAGATCGTCAAGCAAAATAAGGACAAGCGTTATGAGTCCTATTATATTGAACTTTTTAAGTACGGTATGCTGACGGGAAAGCTGGGCTATTCTTCTTTTATCCCTAAAGAGAACCTGGATAACCTCTCCATCTATGACAAGGTCATGATCTCCAACCTTTTCTTGTTGACACAGATCGACAAGGACCTCATAAAAAAATTCGTCTCTCGCGGCAAGGAGAGCTTTTTTGATATCTATATCCATAAATATTTTCAAGAAGACTATAATGAAGCGCGTTACCGGTTTGAGGATATGGCCTTAAGGATACAGGAAGATTGGGACGTCTACAGCGACGGTATCTCCGAAGTCAATAAAAAGTTCTCGCAAATCGAGTCCAAAGAGCAGTTGGATGAGAAGTATGCAAAGTTTACAAAAGACCTCAAACGTGAATATACAAAATACCGTATCAATGTCCGTCAGTATACGAATATCTTGAATGCGAATCTTGATCAGGCTCCAGAACTTAACAGAGAACTTATCGCGTATTTTATCAAAGACGGTTCTATAATGGGGAAGCAGGAGTATGAGAACATCGTTGAGAGATACTTCGGCCATGACATCGATCCTAAGCGCTGGTGTGAAGGCGGTGTCTGTCCTGCAACACGCAAGGTCGTCTCTGTCATAGAAGAAGAGACCTTTGCAAAGTGGAACAAAGAGCATGATAACCTCCCTTTAAACCTCTCCCAAAAGCAGTTCTTCAAACATCCTAGCGTCCGCCAAAAGGTCGTCTCACAGCTTAGATCAGAAGGTATTGACGTCAAGCGTACCTTTAATTATTCCAAGCAGGAATATATAGCAGGTTATATGAAGACCGTTGATGCGAACTTTCAGGTACAAAAGAGAAAGCTGCAAAAAGAGTTTGCGAGCAAGACGGGTATACAGCATGTACAGCTTGGGCTCTCTTTTCCCCAGTTTGCATCGCAGTACAAGAAAGAGATCATGCTTCAGTATAAAGAAAAAGAGTATGGGAACATAATGTACCAGATGATCCTCGAAGGTGACCTTACGGGATTCTATGAGCGTCTGTACAAGCCGATGCTGCGTGCCAAGTATTATGATCAGGCTTTCCCGGAAGAGAAGGATTTCGATATCAAGCTTGCAGAATACGGTGATACCGCTATCAAGATGCTGTATATCCCTCCATTCGCGATCTTTATGTCTTTGGTTGCAGGTCTGCTGAACATCGTATCAGTCCTTGTGTTGATCATGTTCCTGGCGTTTCATAAAGACGCTTCGATGAAGATGTTCTTCGCGAAGCTGGCAGCGAAACTTATCATCTTTTCACTCTTGGTCTATATCCCTTATTCGATAGGGTCTAAAAAAGATATCTTGTCGCCTTATCCGGTGCTTGAGACCTTTAAGGGATCTTCGTACGATCCGTACATGAAGAGTCTGAACTGGCTGTTGATCGTCGAGGCTATCAACTATAACAGTTTTTATTCTCTTGTCATGAACACGGGGATATTCTCCAGTGTTGAAGACGATTACAAGGCAAAGATGCTGATGCATAATGTCGCTCGGGAACTGACAGGTCTTAACAAAAGCTCTAAAGAAAAATACCTGGAACGTTGATCTTTCAGGCCATTTTTCTTTGGCCTTTGCCCTGCGGCTTTTTCTCTTTTGCCAACTTACGCTATACTTGCAAAAAAAATTTGATGGATAGATATGAACTTTATTGAAACACGCGGAAATGACGGTACACGTCCTTACAATGTCAGCTTCTCTCAAGCAATCTTAAGTCCGATAGCCTCTTTCGGAGGACTATACGTCCCTTTAAAACTGCCTGATCTTGGTCAGGTCTTTCTGGAAAAACATCTTAATTCCAGTTACAAAGTCATGGCAATGGATATGCTGTGTGCCTTTGGTATTGATATCGGCAAAGATGTCCTGTATAAGGCATTGGACCTGTATGACGAGTTTGATGATGCTTCAAACCCTGTGCCTGTGGTCAAAGTACAAGAGAACCTTTATGTGAGTGAGCTCTACCATGGTCCTACCCGTGCTTTCAAAGATATGGCACTTCAGCCTTTTGGGATCGTCCTTTCATCTATAGCACAGAAGAAGAACGAGAACTACCTGATCCTTGCTGCGACAAGCGGTGATACGGGCCCGGCTGCTTTGGAGACATTCAAAGACCGGGCAAACGTCCAAGTCGCATGTCTTTATCCTGACGGTGGGACATCGGATGTACAGCGTCTTCAAATGGTCACAGAGGATGCTAAGAACTTAAAAGTCATCGGTATCAAAGGTGACTTTGATGATGCACAGAACGCTCTCAAGAAGCTTCTGGATTCTGACAGTTTCAAAGCGAAGCTTAAAGAGAAGAAGATCTCTCTATCCGCAGCCAACTCAGTCAACTTCGGACGTATCATATTTCAGATCATCTATCACATCCACTCTTACCTTGAGCTTGTGCGCCAGGGTGAAGCAAAAATGGGCGAGAAAGTCTATTTAAACGTTCCAAGCGGAAACTTCGGAAATGCTTTGGGCGGATATTATGCGATGAAGATGGGGCTTCCTGTTGAAAAGATCATCATCGCTTCAAATGAGAACAATGTATTGACGAAACTGATCAATGACGGAAAGTATGATCTTAGAGACTCTTCTGTCGTCTCAACGACTTCACCTGCGATGGATATTCTCAAGTCATCCAATGTCGAGCGTATCCTGTTTGATATGTTTGGATGCAAACGTACGAAGGAATTGATGTTCAGCCTTCAGGAGAACAACTTCTATGAATTGACGGCTGATGAGCTGTACACACTTCAAACTGTCTTCTCGGCTGATTTTTGTAATGGGGACGAAGGGAAAGAATACATCCGTAAAGCTTTTGAGAACGGCTATCTGATGGATCCTCATACTGCGACCTGTTTTAAGGCCAATGATACCTGTGCGGCCAAGGGTATTAAGACCATTGCCTACTCTACAGCAGAGTGGACGAAGTTCTCACCGACGATCGCCAACGCCTTGACAGGTGAGGTTGATGCCCATGACATTGACGCTTTGAAATCGATCTCGAAAAAAGCGGGTCTGAACATCCCACCTATGATCAATGCGCTTTTCACTAAAGAAGTGACACAGTCAACGATCATCAATAAAGAAGATATCGAAAGCGAGATCCTCGCTTTCGTCTAGAAAGCAAAGCCGCTTGGCTTTATTTGTTTCGGTGCAGCGGATGCTGATAATCATTTCTTTCGCAGGCACCAAGCCCCAGTCCCATGAGCAGCAGTGCGGCTGCTAAAATAATTTTCTTCACATGTCTTCCTTCTTCTCTTTTCTAGCTGCGGCAGTCTGCATCAGCATCAGTTCTTTTGAACCATGTATAAGTATATCATCATCCGGAGTAAGTTTGGACAACTCAATCTTTTCCGGGTAGTCAACGGTGTTCAAGATATGTTTGATCGCATTGATACGCGCTCGTTTTTTGTTATTGGAACGGATGATCGTCCATGGTGCATATCCCGTATGGGTCTCTTTGAGCATGGTGAACTTGGCTTTGGTATATTCGCTCCAAAGACTTTGTGCCTTTTCATCTACAGGTGAAAGCTTATGGCGTTTCAAGGGGTCTGTCTTTCGCTGTTTAAATCGTTTTGACTGCTCTTTTTTACTGACTGAAAAATAAAACTTTATTAACATAGTCCCTGAGTTTACCAGCATACGCTCAAAAGAAGGGGCCTCCCTCAGGTAATCTTCATGCTCTTTTTCGGTACAGAAACCCATGACAGGTTCTACAAGGGCACGATTGTACCAGGACCTGTCAAAGAAGACTATCTCTCCGGCAGAGGGCAGATGCTGGACATAGCGCTGAAAATACCATTGTGAACTTTCGACATCCGAAGGCTTTGCCAAAGCGACAATACGTGCACCGCGAGGATTAAGGTGCTCGGTTATGCGTTTAATCGTTCCGCCTTTTCCTGCAGCATCACGGCCTTCAAAGAGTATGAGCATCTTCAGCTGCTTCTCTTTGACATACTGCTGCATCTTAAGAAGCTCGATCTGCAGGTCTTTGAGCTCTTCTTCATAGGCAAGGGTTTCTTTGGATATCCAGACGGGAATCTTTGTCTTTTTTCCGCGTTTCTCATTTTTCAAGTACTTCTTGCATTTTCGGCGCTCTTCATGGGTATTGGCCTCAATCTCATCTCTTCCAAGAAACTCATCATCGATGATACGGTGTTCTTTGCTCATAATGTCCTGCTAATCTCTTCATTTAGGTTGTTGTCTCTGTCCAGACCTGCGCAACAGCTTTGAACGCCGCACAGAAGCGTTCCGTCTTCTGGATTGAGGGTCCACTGTACAAAAGGGTAAGAGATGTCAAGGTAGTCTGCTTTAGAGAGTAAATTAGCCATAGTAAACTCTTTATGTTTTAAGGTTGTTATGAGAATAAGATATTCAGGCTTAAAATGGAGTTATTTGTTTATGTCGTATAGAGTGAAATCGCCTAAAAAAATTCCGGGTTGTGTACAAGGCTTTCATCTTTTTGCAAAATAATGATAATAGTGTGAATATCATTGATCATGGAGGTGTTATAGATCTGAGGGTCTTTGATCCCCTCTTCAAACAGGGCTTTTCGCCACTTTTTAAGGACATAAAGAAAGCTGTCCAATAGGATGAGTATATCATTTGAATGCTCGACAAATACATCACTCTCTTCTTGAAGGACTTCGGCAAGGGTGCTGATTTGGCTTGAGAGTTCATCAAAAAAAGGGTAACAGCTCAAGACTTCAAAATAGCGAGAGAACATTATCCCGATATGAGTGACACTGTGTGCCTCAACCACATCTTGGAGTTTTATCAGTACGGCTTCTGAAGCGATGTCAGTTTCGAGGGCCTTCAATTCAGCAAGATCAGTCGGAGAGAGCATCTCTTTAAACAGATAAAGTCCTTCATTGTTGGCAGTGACAGGATCATTGGTCTTTGCCAGGGGGGCTTTCTCTTCCTCATCAGCTGAAGAAGTCTGATTAGCATCATCTCTGTTGCTCAACTGTTTGATCTTTGTGTCCAGTACTTTTACCAGTATCTCTAGCTCGTCATTTGAGTTTTTAAGCTGAAAGTTGGAAGCTTCGATCTCTTTTTTATAGTGTTCAACAAGTTTTTCATTCATGATATTTGAGCAGACATGTGACAAGGCGGCAATAAGTTTTTGCATATCCAGCGGTTTGAGGATAAACTTGTCGATGCCCAGTTCGATCAGCTCCATAAGAAAATGTGACTCGTCATGGGCGGAAGTGATGATAACTGTCTGATCTGGGCTGAGCTCACGGATATGTCTTGTAAGTGTCACACCATCCATAACAGGCATGTTGATATCCGTAATGATGAGATCAAAAGGTGTCACTTTGATGATGTCAAGTGCCATCTGACCGTTCTCGACTGTCACGACCTTATCGAAAAGATGCCCAAACAGTTTGGCAGTCTCTTTTCTCAGATTATGGTCGTCTTCAACATATAACAGCGATAGTCTGCTTGTAATCTCTTTTAAAGATCTGGCATCCATGTCTTCCCTTTTTTTCGTACCTAAGGATAAAGTGTAAGATAATTAATCTTAATATTAAATAGCAAAATTAAACTATTTTACATTTCTTCGAGCTTTATAAAATCACGCTGGAAGCCTTTATTGTCACTTCAGATGCACTTCATCTATCAACATAAAAGGTATAATTAACGAACTCAAAGGTAAAATTACAGACTCTAAAAGGATATCTATGAAGTATTTTATTTTCCTGATTAATCTATGTCTTGTATTTCTTTCACCTCTTGCCGCACAAAATAAATTTTTGACATTAGAAGAAGCTTTTGTCCTCTCTGCCGAAGTTAAAGGTTCTGAAGCCCTTGTCCGGTTTGACCTTGCTGAGGATATCTATGTCTATGCAAAGCAGGTCTCTGTGAGGATTGAAGACAGTGACGTCATCATTGGAAGTCTTGTCCTGCCTGAAGGTCATGATCATGATGGTGAGGAAGTCTATTCTAACGGACAAGTCCTGACAATCCCCTTGGCTAAACGATCGGATAGCGACGGGTTGAAGGAGTTCGAACTGAGAGTTGATTTCCAAGGATGTTCTGAGAGAGGACTGTGCTATGAGCCAAGTACAAAAAGTTTTATACTTGAAGCCGATCTTTCTGTCTTGGAAAATGCAAAAAAGAGTTCAGATGTCGCCGCTTCCGGATTAGCCGAAGATGGAGCCGAGACTCTTGTAGATGATGATCCGATCACAAAACTTCTTTCTGGCGGGAATGTCTTTTATATCATCATCGGATTCTTTGTCTTTGGTCTGCTTCTGTCGCTTACACCATGTGTCTTTCCTATGGTGCCGATCCTTTCAAGTGTCATTGTCTCCCATGGATCAGATATGACGACTAAAAAAGCCTTTGTCCTTTCGATGATCTATGTCCAGGCCATGGCGATCACGTATACGATTGCCGGTATTATCGCTGGGCTTACCGGTGCCGGTGTCCAAGCTGCTTTTCAGACACCGTGGGTCATTGCAATGTTTTCGGGAGTGTTCGTCTTATTGGCTCTGTCTATGTTTGGTCTTTTTGAGATTCAGATGCCTCAGTCTTTGCAGTCTTATCTCAACCGTAAGACTGACGGCAATGGCAAAGGATATACCTCTGTCGCTGTCATGGGTCTTCTCTCAGCGCTGATCGTAGGGCCTTGTGTCGCGGCGCCTTTGGCAGCTGCACTTGGTTTTATCTCCCAGACAGGAGATGCGTTCTTGGGCGGTATGGCTTTGTATGCTTTATCTATGGGTATGGGTGTGCCTTTGCTGATTGTTGGAACAGGTGCCGGGAAGTTTATGCCGCGTCCGGGCTCATGGATGGATGCAGTCAAGTCGATCTTCGGTATCATGATGCTAGCAGTCGCTATCTGGATGCTCAGTAGAATAATCGATAACAGTATGACGATGTTCCTTTGGTCGGCTCTGATCATGTTTACAGGAGTGAGTATCGGTGCTTTTGATGCCAGAGGGGTAGATGCTTTCTGTCATCCGTGTTATGCCGCGAGAAAGAGTGCAGGGGTGTTGCTGCTGCTTATCTCAGGCGTGATTTTTCTGGGTTCAGTGACGAATGCATCAAGCATACTGAACCCGCTTGAGAAGTTTATAGCTGTTCCCGCTGTCGTCAAAAGCGTAGGTGCCAATGCACAGACAAAGGAAAACAGCTTTACAAAGATACACTCGGTTGCCGAGCTTGATAAGATCCTTGCAGACTCCAAAGGAAAAAAGATCCTGCTTGATTTTGCTGCCGAGTGGTGTACAGCATGTCAGGAGCTTGAGCATATGACTTTTTCAGATGCACGTGTGAAGGATGCATGGAAAGATTATGTCCTTATACAGGCTGATGTGACACAAAACACTGATGAGGAAAAAGCGCTTAGCAAGAGATTCGGTCTGTTCGGTCCGCCTGCACTGATCTTTTATGATGCAGAGGGGAATGAAGAGAAGAACAAGCGAACGATTGGCTTCATCCCGCCTGAAGAGCTGCTGAAAAAATTCCGATAGAGAAAGCTGATGATACAAAGAATTCTAACGATATTACTGCTGTTAACAGTCGCTTTGCCAGCCGACAGTACTTGGCTGCGCTCCTATTCAGAAGCTCAAGTCCAGGCACTTAATGAGAAGAAGAACATCATGGTCATGCTTTCACAAGAGGGTTGTGATGCCTGCTGGTATATGGAAAACGTTGTCTTTGATGACGCAAAGATCAAAGCCCTTATCTTAGAGAACTTTATCCCGGTATATCTTGATATCAATGATGATGAGATCCCGGATATGTTCAAACACAGAGGAACACCGACCTTTTATTTTACCAAGCCAAATGGAGAGAAGATCGGACATCAGATAAGCGGTGCCTGCAATATCAAAGATTTTAGTCAGACACTTGACGAGGTCTTGAATAAGCTCAAGAAATAGGCTTAACTTCCCCCATCTCCCCAAGATTCGTATTTAATGTCATATTTAGGCGCATCAGCATCTTCCTTGTGTTCTGAAAGATAGGTCGTAAGAAAGGATATCTCTTCGTCGCTCAGCTGTTCTGCAAAAGGTATCATGATCTGTGCTGTTTGATCCATAACACCTTTTTTGCCCCGGTAAAACTTGAGCTTTTTGACAAGAAGGTATTTCGGTCGATTCACAAGCTTGGGATAGCTAAGCATTCCTTCCCCGTATATCCCGTGGCAGCCGTTACAGCCTTTTTGTGAATAGAGTATCTCGCCTTGTGAATAGGGATCTGTTTCGGCAAGACATAGCAGCGGCAGAAAGAGGATCGAGAGTAGGCTGTTTTGTATTGCCTTTGAATGATGTCTAAACATAGATAAGCTCCCTTCAAGAGACTGAAATCCTAGTCATTTTTAAAGACTATTTTGTTAGAATTATATCAATATATTAAGAGGAAGCTTCACCGATAGCGAATGTTCTCGCAAATCTTGAATGAAGTCAGACTAAATAAAGGTTCTATATGATCATTAAAAATGCTGTTGTATGCGATGCGAACGGCGAACGCCATCAGGATATTGAGATCTGCGATGGGATCATTACCAAGATAGCACAAGACCTGAGCGGGGACAATATACTTGATGCCAAAGGTGCCTATCTTCTCCCGGGTCTGATTGACCTGAACGTCTCATTGGCGGACGGACAGCTTAATGCTTCACGCCTTCAAGATCTGTCTGCATCTGCTGTCAAAGGCGGTGTGACGACATTGGTGCTGAACCCGGAGAGCGAACCGGCTATTAACAATGAGATCGTGCTTGAGTTTGTCTTGGAAGGGAAGTTTAACGGAGCCAAGATCAAGTCGGCTATCTGTGCGACACAGGATGACAAGGCATTAAGCAATATTGCGATCTTGCTAAAGAAAGGGGCTGTCGCACCTTCCTTAAGCAGTGCGGTAGACAGCAATCTTATACGCCGTGTATTCGAATACATGAAGATGTACGAAGGGACAGTCTTCTGCTCCGCACATGACAAGGCACTAAACGGAAACGGCGTTATGTTTGAAGGAAAGGTCTCTGCGAGGCTCGGTCTTCCCGGAATATCCGTTTTGGGCGAGATAATCCATGTGGCAAAGATGATAGAGATCGCACGATATTTTGATGTACAGGTACTTTTTAAAGGCTTGTTCACACGCCGTTCGATTGAGATGATCCGTGCTGCAAAAAAAGAGGGCCTAAAAGTGTATTCAGAGCTTTCCATCCATCATCTTGCTTTAGATGACAGGGCTTGCGACGGTTTCAATACCTACGCGAAGATATTTCCTCCTCTGGCCGATGAAAAAGGTAAAGAGAGCTTGATAGAGTCTCTTAAAAACGGTGAGATAGATCTCCTTACTTCATTGCATGCTCCACAGTCTAAAGTCAATAAAGAAGTGGCT
Source organism: Sulfurimonadaceae bacterium (assembly GCA_041553795.1). Classification (GTDB taxonomy): domain Bacteria; phylum Campylobacterota; class Campylobacteria; order Campylobacterales; family Sulfurimonadaceae. Next base: position 34,737 of record JBFEIF010000002.1, on the reverse strand, counting down.
TTTTATGATGCAGCATACGGAACAGAAGCTATTGAAGAGATCCTGCCTCTTTATTATACGAAGCTAGTCAAAACAGGACTGGTCGATCTTCCGAGTCTAAGCAGGATGGTCTCTTTGATGCCGGCACAGATGATCAAAAAGAATGCAGGACTGATCGAAGTAGGACAGGCAGCTGACCTGGTCTTGTTCGATATCAATGAGATGACGGACGTACAGAACGCTAAAAGCCTGTATAGGGGTGAGACTTTACAGGGAAAAGTCATTGCTGCCCTGGTGGCCGGAGAATTGAAGCAGTAGTAAGCAGCCTGTTTAAACCGTTTTATTCTCATAATAGAGGGGAATCCTTATCTTCAATGAGGCCTCCGAAAGTGTATTAAAGACTTCAAGTCTTCCGTGCATATGTTCTTCGGTTATCGTCTTTGACATATAAAAGCCTGACTTGTCTGATAACCGCCTTTGTCAAGAGATACATTCAGACTCTTGTTGATAAGCCGTGGAATCATCGATGTAAGTATCGATGATTCCATCCTCTACACCTTTCTAGCATACAAGGATATGGTAAACACCGCACCGTGTTGATCATTCTCAACACTTAGTCTTCCATCCATATTCTCTTCTATGATCATCTTTGACATATAAAGTCCGATCCCAGTACCTTTGCCTTCCTCTTTTGTGGTAAAGTAGGGTTCAAATATATGTTCGATGATATCAGTAGGTATACCACCGCCATTGTCCGCGAAACGGATATGGACAACCGAGTCTTTTTCAAAGCTGGAGATAGAGATGCTTGCATCAGACTTGGATGAAGAGAGGAGGGCATCTCTGGCATTATTGACAAGGTTGAGGATGACCTGGGTAAACTCGTTCTTGTAGCCATGGACGATATTTCCCTTCTCAACGTCCAGGTTCACCGCAATATTCAGGTTGTATAGGGTGGCATTGACAAGTTCCAGTGTCTCATCGATCACTTCTTTGATGTCGAAGTCCTGCTTCTCTTTGTTGGGTTTGAAAAAATCCCTGAAGTCGTCAATCGTACTGGACATCTTATCTATAAGCTGAATCCCTTTAGTGATATTCTCCTGCAATTTCTCCTCAGTCAAAAGACCGCGTTCGAAGAACAGCTGCTGTTTTTGGAGTAAAAGAGAGAGGGCATTGAGCGGTTGCCTCCATTGATGGGCTATATTGCCGACCATCTCTCCCATAGAGGCAAGTTTGCTCTGCTGGGCCATCATGTGGTCTTTTTGTTTGCTTTCGCTTACAGCATAGCTAATACGCTCTTCAAGATCCTTGTTTAGAGCAAGGAGCTGAGAAGATTTTTTTTCAAGTTTATGATGCAGTTCCTCGACCTTTTTCTCATGAGTGATATCACGGCGTATAGAAGAGTAGCCTGTAATATTATGATGCTCGTCAAAAATAGGAGAGATAGTGGTCGCTACCCAGTATTCATCTCCGTTCTTCTTCTTGTTCTTCAGCTCTCCGCTCCATGTTCCGTCAGCTTGGATACTCTTCCAAAGATCACGAAAGAAGTCACTTGGTGTGTCGGGATGGCGTACGATGTTGTGAGCGGAACCGGCAAGCTCATCGAGTGTATAACCGCTTATCTGGCAAAAGGCCTGACTGGCATAGGTGATGTTTCCCCTCAGATCAGTGTTTGAAGCGATGACATTGCTGTCATACTTTTGTAAGAGATCGGTCAACTCTTTATTGATACGCTGCGTCGTCTTGGCCTCAAGTAAAGAGGTGATATCCAATATTGTCCCGAGTAAGGAGACTGCTTCATCTTTGTCATCAAAGTGTACATGGCCGGCTTCGCGTACAAGCCGGAGTGTACCGTCTTTAAGTCTTATTTCATGGTCATATTTATAAGGTTTTCTGGTCTTTATCGCATCAGAGATGGTCTTTTCAAGATCATCTCTGTCTTTCTGGGGTATATAAGAAAGAAAGGCTTCATAGGTAGCAGGAAAACTTTGCGGCTCTTCTCCGAAGATACGGTAGACTTCATCTGACCAGACAAGGTCTCCGGTACGGATATTCCATTCCCAGCTTCCAAGATGACCGATCTTCTGGGCTGATTCAAGCAGTTTTGTCTTGCTCTCATTCTCTACCTGTCGCTGTTTGTGTTCACTGATATCATAATAGGCACCGAGGACCCCGAATACTTTCCCGCTCTCATCCTTAAGCGGGATCTTTGATGTGGACAACCACATCTTGTGACCTGTTGGAGATGTCTGCTGCTCTTCATAGTTCAGTTTGGCAATACCGCTTTGCATCACTTCTTGATCATCAGCCATATAGATTTTGGCTTCATCCTTCCATGGCATATCCAGATCGGTCTTTCCTTTACAGTCAAAGTCCTCTGAAGGATTTATGTCACTAAGAAAAAGTCTGTTGCACCCTAGATAGACGCCATTGATATCTTTCCAAAAGATCCGGATGGGGATGTTATGCATGATAGTCTTAAGCAGCTGTTTTGACTTTGAAAGCTCCAGACTAAGGTTCTTCTCTACCGTGATGTCACTGCAGACTCCGTCCATCCTCTGAGCTGATCCCTTTGCGTCGAAAAAAGTCTTTGCTCGTGTACGTATCCATCTCCATGAACCGTCTTTGTGCTGCATTCTGTATTCTGCAAGAAAGCTGTTCTTAGTCCTGTTGATATTATCCTGTACCTCTTGTAGGACATGGGCCCTATCCTCAGGGTAGATACGTTCGGTCCATGTCTCCTTATTGCAGGTACAGTTCTCGCTCTCAAAACCCATGAATGTTCTGAACTGTTGTGAAAAGGAGATCTTGTCTTTCCTCATGTCCCAATTCCATAAGGCATCATTTGCACCGGTGAAGGCATAATCATAACGTTTTTTGCTTTTGCTGACTCTCTTGTAAAAATAGAAAAAGATGGAAAGAACGACTGAAAACAGAAGGACCAGCGACCATAACCATTTTCTTTCGATCTCTTTTGGTTCATTCTGATAATACCACTTTTCAAGGATCTCCTGCTGCTCGACAGTAGAGACCGCATGCATTGATTTATTGATGATACTATATAATATTGGATGTTTTTTATCCACGAAGAGCGTGATTTCCATGAGTATATCTGTCTTTCCTACAATCGTTAGATTGTGCATGCCCAGTTTTGATATCGTATAACGGGCCAGAGCCATTGAAGCAAGCAGGGCATCAAAGCTGCCGTTTGAGACACCGTTGAGCCCTTCTTGAATATTATTGACTTCGATAAAGCTCATCTGAGGGTAGTGTCTTAACAGATCCGCTGTATAGCCATAGCCCTTTATAATAGCGACTTTCTTCTCTTTAAGCAGATTCAGGTCTTCAACATAGTGTGCGTCATGCTCCATTATGATGACAATAGGACTGATGATGTAGGGATCGATAGGTCTAAAACTCTGATTAAGGACCTTGTCTGCCATATCTCCGGATATGACAGATACTTTTCCCTCAGTTGCTATCTTTAATGATTCACTCCAATCCTGGGTAGCCTGAGGAAGAAAGTTTAGACCTGAATGTTCTTTGATCTTTTGCAGGTGATCTGCGACAATACCGATATACTCACTCTTCTCATTAAAGGCTTCAAAGGGCAGCCAGTTTGGATCTCCCGTAAAAGTCACTTCTTTGTTGGTCCTGATCCACTCTTTCTCTTTTTGATCCAGAGAAAAGGTGTCGGCGCATACTGTTGTGACAGATAATAAAACGAGTAGGTACAATCTGATATGAAAGCCTTTAAAAATCAAAGATATCATCTAAGTCTTCCTCTGCGGTGTTATCAATGACAAAGATGGCACGTATCATCTGCACATTGCTGCTGATAGAGCTGTTGAGAAAATCTACCGAGGGTGCACCGCTGTAAAAGACCATATCCTTCCACATCACGATATCATTGATAAAGGAAGTCACCATCGTAGAAAGCTCTTTGCTCATCGCAAGGAAGGGCTCACTGTACTCATCCAAAAGTATGGAAAAGCTTCTGAGCGATTCGGCGATAACATAAGCATCCTGCGAGATACTGAGTATAGCGGCAAGCTGCTTGATATAGATGTTCATAGTATCTATGTCATCTATATTCAAAGAAGATGAACCCATCAATGAGATCTCCGTCTGAAGTTTTGAGACGACATGTTCAAACTCTTCGATTGCGTCAGCATCGAGTATGTCATAGGTCTGAAGAGCCGGCTCTTTTTTTATTGGTACAGGAAGAGGTTCAGCGTGCATTGGTGTAGATAGAGATGCGCTCACGGCAGCTTCTGTTATAGTCGAACCCGCGTTTACGAGATCAGACCCTGTTTTTGTAAGGACAAAGGAAAGAAGGTTGCCCTCTATCTCATAGACTGCTTCAATATAATACTTCTTGATCATCTTGTGTATGGTCTCTGTACAAAGCAGTCTCATATTGTCCATAGTAAAATAAAAATGGTGTTCGTCTTCTTCTAGATAGACATGGCATTTGTAGGACTTTTGAAGCTGATATGTGCTTAAACGGAAGATAAAACGAACAAAGTCACACAGATGGTCGATATGGTTGTGAAACTCAAGCCGCACCATCATCGTTTCCCAAAATTGGGAAAGTTCATCATCATTGCTGATAAAGAACTTCATCTGGTAGCTGTATACATTATGGGTAAAGATGTTAACTGCACGTGTCTGGTAACCGATAGAATTACGCGAGAGGACGAGTCTGTGGTAATTGTTCAAACGGCTGAGCATGATCGCTGAACTGAAAGGTTTGGAGATGTAGTCTTCTGCCCCGGCATGAAGGATATCCTGTTTGATCTCTTCATCTTCCTCAGAAGAGATGACGATGATCATGACCGAGGGTCTGCTCTTTTTGATGATCTTTGTCGCTTCAAGTCCGTTCATGACCGGCATGAAAATATCCATGAAGACAAGATCGATAGGGTACTCTTCACATGTTTGTACAGCTATCTCTCCGTTTTCTGCGTGAAATACCTCTATGGTCACTTCATGCTTTCGGCTAAACTGCCTGAGAAGTCTTTCAAGAATCTCTCTGTTGTCAGTGATGTCATCTACGATTAATATATTCACTGTTTACCCTTTGTCTCTTTTAAATATCATACTAAACTCAGCTCCCAATAATGTGTTTTTGACTTTCATAGTCGCGTTCATGTTCTCTTCAATGATCATTTTTGACATATAAAGACCGATCCCAGTGCCTTTTCCTTCTTCTTTGGTAGTATAATAAGGATCAAAGATGCGGTCTATTATGTTTTCAGGTATTCCTCCTGCATTGTCTGTGATATTGAGGCTTATGGTCTCATCATCTGAGACGGTATAGATGAATATTCTGCCTTCAGTGACATGATTATCCTCAATGGCATCTTTACTGTTGTTCAGGATATTGATGATGACCTGTGCAAACTCATTTTTAAATCCGTATAAGAGACAGTTGTCTTCGTCGATCTCTATCTCGATAGTGATGTTTTTGTCTTTTAGACCTGCATCTAAAAGTGTCATCACTTCAAAAAGCACATCTTTCAAAAGAAAAAACTCTTTATGTTTGTCCGGTTTGAAGAAGTCTCTGAAATCATCAATAGTCTGCGACATATTGTTGATGAGCAGGGTGCTCTTGTCTACATTTATTTGAATTATTTCCGGTGTGAGTTTACCGCGTTCAGCATAGACTTGTACCTTCTGAATTATAAGACCAAGGGCGTTAAGAGGCTGTCTCCATTGGTGGGCTATATTGCCTATCATCTCACCCATGGAGGCCAGACGGCTTTGCTGGATAAGAAGCTTTGTCTGTTCCGTACGTTCTTTAAGCGCCAGTTCGATCTTCTCTTCCATAGTGTGTTTATAGTCATTCATCTCTGCGGCCATGTTGTTGAAGGTGTCGATGACCTGGGTCAGTTCATCACTTCCTTTGGAAGAGACATAGACATCAAAATTTCCATTTGCCATACTTCGTGTTGCTTTGTGCAGAGAGTTTAAACGCTTAAAGACAAAGAGATACATCAGGAGCGAGAAGACAAGGACCATGGTCGCGATGATGGAGATGTTGATGATAACCGTGTTAATGATGTTTTTTCGGGTCTCTTCATAGGCGGCATTGACATCAAAGACCAAATGGATGAAACCGGTATTTCTTGGCAGTACACTGCCTTTCTCAAGCGGTAGATTGATCGGAAAATAAGCCTCGAGATGCTTGCTTTCTTCAAGGAAACCGATATGGGAGAACTGGTCCCGCATCACTTTGGCTGCAATATCTTTGTTAAAAGGAATGGTCTTGTTGACATGTGAAGAGATGTAGCGCGAAAACATAAGCTGCAGATTTTGGTTATGGACTTCTATCTGATCAAGTGTGTCGGCCATATAGGGTGTGACTAAAGCCGTGATGGCATTTTTTGAAAGCCGTTTCATACCGGCTTCAGCTGTTATTCGTGTCGCTAAACGGTTTCCTATTATCTTACTTTGGGTAGATGTTCTTTCCTGCATGCGGGAATACTCGTTTTTCGCCTGTATGAAGGTGCCTATACTCAGGAGGACAAGCCCCGTTATCAAAACCAGCAGAGGAAGAAGGAATTTTAAGGGTATGCCCATCTCTATTCCTCCAATCTCTGCACGATACGGCTGTCCAGAAGGGGTCCCACTTCTATCTTCTTGGTAAGACTCCCTTTTTGATACATAAGCTCAGCCAGTGTCCTCATCGGTTTGTAGAGCGAACCCTTTTCGACCAGCATCTTTATGTTCTCATCGCGAGATGGGATAATCAGGTCTTCATACCCTGCTTGAAACTCATTTGGTGTTGTCGCTTCATGCCTTGCCATCGCATGCATGGCTTCATCATAGTTGTTGTTGATATAATCCAGAACTTTAAACCAGCCTCTAGCCAGCTCTTCGAGGTCATCTGCTCTGTCTTCGATGATATGCTCATTCGTGACAAGTACATCGACGATCTCATTAGGCAGCTTTGAACTGTCAAACAGGACATGAGCTCCGGCATTGATGAGCAATGACTTTGATGGTTCGTAGGTGACGGCTGCATCGATCTCATTGTCAAGATAGGCACGCTCCTGTTCGTTTATCTCGACAGACTTGAGGATAAGGTCACCAGGGCGGAGTTTGGTTGAAAAATCAAGCGTGCGTTTGATCAGATAGTCTCCCAGAGCACTTCCTTCGACACCCAGACGTTTGCCTTTTAGGTCATCAAGTGTCTGGATCTCAGGCCGTGCTACGATGGCATCGGCACCGTTGGATATGTCAAGGATAAGAAACATCCTCGGTTTCTCCCTGACTTCGGCAAAATGGAATACTTCATCGGCTGTAAAGGCAGCCACATCGACGACGCCGTCTCTAAGTGCCCGGTAAGATTCGGTAGGCGTGTTGAACCTGACGATCCGTATACGCACAGAATGGTCGAATAAATCTCTTTCTGCAGCCAGTGCCAAGGGCTCGTATCCGGGCCATGGCGAGATTCCGACTCTCAGCGTCTTGACTTCTTTGAAATCACACGAACTCAAGAAAAATATCAAGAATATGAAAACACACGAACGTGCAAGAGACATCTACACATCCTCGTCTTTAAAACAGCTTTCAATACAGTCATAAAGTTCATTGATTTTGATAGGCTTTGTGATGTAGTGATGGATATTATGGTCTTTGGCAGAAGCAATAAAACTCTCTTCGTTAAAAGCCGTCATCAAGATGATATTGGCATCTTTGTCTATCTCTTTGATGCTCTTACACATGCTAAGACCATCCATCTTTGGCATCTGAATATCGGATATTACAAGGTCTGGATGATGTTCTTTATAGAGCTCCAGACCTTCATGTCCATTTGCAGCAACAAGGATGTTGTTAAATTCAAGCCCAAGGATCTCAACAAGCTCATTACGGATGTCTTCTTCGTCTTCGACGTAGAGTATCTTTTTATCAGCCAGCATAAGAGATTCCTTTTTTGATATTGAACTTTAGAGTAAATTTGGCGCCTTCATCCTCGTTTTCGGCATGAACTGTTCCATTGAGCCTTTGGGTGACGATTTTTTTGACAAGGTATAGACCGATACCGCTACCGTTCTTTTTGGTTGTATACTCAAGATCGAATATGTTGTCCAGAATACTCTTAGGGATGCCTTGGGCATTGTCTTTGACGACAATAAGGCCTTCGTCATCGTTGCTGGAGATATTGATGTTGATCTTCGCCTCTTTTATCTTTTTTGTCTCAAAGGCTTCTTTGGCATTGTTGATAAGGTTTAAGATGACTTGCTGAAATTCATTTTCTATACCAAAAAGCATAAAGTCCTTTTGGACATTGATATCGATAGTGATACCAAGGGATGCAAAAGGTTCTTGAAGGAAGGCGGTGACTTTTTGACCTAGCTTGTAAGCAGAAAAATGTTTGCTCTCTGATCCGCTTTTGTAAAAATTTAAAAAATTTTGCATCGTCTGGCTTAGAAAGTTGACCTTTTCTGTTCCTTTTTGTATGAAGTCCTCGATATACTCCTTGCTCAGAGACTGGTAGTCATACTCCATGCCCAGGTCTTCGATAAGAAGGTTCAGATAATGCAAGGGCTGTTTCCACTGGTGTGCGATGATACCGACCATCTGTCCGATCTCCGCATCTTTGTTCTGGCGTATAAGCAGGGTCTCTTTCTCTTTTCTCAGTACTATTTCCTGTTCGACACGCTGTTCAAGATGTAAGCGGTAAAGATCAAGCTCACGATTTTGCATTAGACGGGAGATGACAGAGTGCAGGCGCTTTTCAAGCTGATCGATCATTACGGGTTTTAAGAGGTAATACTCAACACCCAATTCGATCGCATTGAGAAGGTAGCTGCTGTCATTAAAAGCACTGGTGACAATGACAGGTATATCCTTATCCTTTTCCCGGATCTTTTTTATCATATCCAGACCGTTCATGACGGGCATCTGAATATCGGTGATGATGATGTCAGGCGAAGTCTCGTGAAACTTTTTCAGACCTTCATCACCGTTTGAGGCAATGGTTATGGTATCGACAAAGAATGAAAGGATGTCAACAAACTCTTCTTGAATATCGATCTGGTCCTCGACATAAAGAACCGAGATGCTTCGGTCTATCTCAAGATCATGAGGGATGATCATACTGTATTATCCTTTATTCCGTCAAATAGCTCTTTAATAGCCAAAAACTCATCCAGGTACTCATGAAAGATATCCACCAGATTCGGATCAAAATGTGTGCCTCTGCCATTTTTAAAAAGAGTAAGTATCTCTTCCAGAGGCCAGGCTTTTTTGTAGACGCGGTCATGTCCTAATGCATCAAAGACATCGGCAATAGCGGTTATACGGCCATATATGTGTATCTCATCTGCTTTGAGGCCTCGTGGATAACCTGAACCGTCCCATTTCTCATGATGTTCCATAGAGATGATGGCTGCCGTCTTTAGGAGGGATTGCTGAGAAGCTTTTAACATCTCGTAACCAAGTTCGGCATGTGTCTTCATGACCTCAAACTCCTCATCAGTAAGCTTTCCCGGCTTGTTCAAGATATTGTCAGGTATGCCGACTTTTCCGATATCATGCATCGGTGAAGCCATCTTTATCTCTTCGGCCTCCTTCTCAGATAATCCGCATTTGAGGGCCAGAAGTTTGGAATACTCTGCAACACGTTTGACATGGTCACCCGTCTCTTTGGAACGGGTCTCGCCGATCGCTCCCATAGTAGAGATGACTTCTCTTTGAGTAGTGACGATCTCTTGGTTCAAACGGACCTGGGCCGTCTCATCCGTTAAAAAACAGAGAACTTCCTGAATCGTGTTGTTGACGTCCATGATAGGGATAAAGGCTGTTTTGCAATAGAGTTCCTGGCCTGTGAGGCTTCTGTAGGTAAGCATCCCATCCCATGTCTGATGGAACCGTACCGCATTTCTCACTTCCTGATCGACTATCTGCTGGCAGCTCTGATCGACAAGAGAAAGATAGGACTGTCCTTCTGCCTTCTCTTCCTCTATACCCAGAAGATGGATAAAGGCATTACTGGCCATAGTGATACTGCCTGTTTGCGTTGTGCGGCAGAAGAGGGTGCTGTCTTTGAGTGCTTTTTCATATTCATAGATAAAATGTATTTTTTCGTCCAGAGTCTGTGCGCTTGTCTGTAGTTTTTCCTGAAGGTATTGGCTGTCAAGTTCTCTTTGTGTGACATCTTTTCTGATGGATATGAACTCTTCTATCTTCCCAGCATCATTGACAACAGGGAAGATCGTCGATTCTACGATATAAAATGAACCGTCTTTGGCCTGGTTCTTTATGACACCGTGCCACTCCTTCTTGGACAAGATAGTTTGCCAAAGCTCTTTGTATATGCTTTCGTCGTTGTCTTTATGGCGGATGATATTATGGGGTTTGCCGATGAGCTCCTCAAGTGTATAGCCGCTTATCTTGCAAAAAGCCTCGTTAGCATAGGTGATAATACCGTTTAGGTCTGTCTTGGAGACGATCTCGCTTCGGTCGACGGCGTCTTTATACTGGGCAAGCAGTTTCTCTTTCTCCCTCAGCCGCTTGGCATTGAGAAGATTGCCGGCCACTTTCTCGAGGATACTGAAGAGTTCTTTGAGATTGATCGGTTTTAAAAGATAATTATGAATGCCTAGTTTAATAGATTCCAGAAGATAGGTCGATTCGTTAAAAGCGGAGGAGACGATGATCGGTACAGAGTCATCGATCTCGAATATCTCACGGCTCATCTCAAGTCCGTCCATCTCAGGCATACGGATGTCTGTTATGACAATATCGGGTCGGAACTGCTTATAAAGCTCAACTCCTTTTTTTCCGTTGTCTGCTACATGAAGCGATGCGACTTCGCCTTGCAGGATCTCAATGAGCTGATCACGTATAATTGCCTCGTCTTCGACATAAAGAAGGCTGATCTCTTTCAGGTTGTCTGCCGGCATCAGTACTCCCGTGTAGTTATATAATACATTATAGTGAATTTTTTTGTAGAAAGCCCTGAGGGCTTTTCTAAAGACAGCTACAATGCCTATACTGAAGAAAGCGCTTTTTTTTAGAGCGCTTTTACTAAAGAAAGCCTATAAGGCTTTTCTAAAGAAGGCTAGAGTGCCTTTGACATGATGCGGTTCATGCGAGAGATGAAGCCGGCAGTGTCCTCGATCTCGATACCTTCAAAGATCTTCGCCTGATCGAAAAGAACATGAGCTGCGTCGTCAATAAGGTTCTGGTCGGCTGAGTCTTTGAGTTTTGTCAAGATCTCGTGCTTAGGGTTGATCTGCAAGATAGGCTTGATAGGAGGAACGCCTGCAGCATTTCCCATCTGTGCCATCATCTGCGCCATCATATAGCTTGGGTCTTCCTTGTCGATACGAAGACATACAGGAGAATCAGTAAGGTCTGAAGTGATCTCGACATCTTTAACGCTTTCTCCCAGAGTCTCTTTGAACTCTTTAAGAAGTGTATCGAACTCTTTTGTCGTCTCTTCTGCTTTCTTTTTCTCTTCTTCGCTGCCCTCAAACTTGGCATCGGCAACATTGACGAACGTGTACTCTTTGTACTCGTGGACCATAGGGAAGACAATAGTGTCGATCTCTTCGTTAAGGACAATGACATCGATGTCTTTAGCCTTGAAACGCTCTAAAGAAGGGGCGTTTTTAAGCATAGCAAGTGACATCTTCCCTGTAATGTAATAGATCTCTTTTTTTGTCTCATCAACGTTTTTGACAAACTCTTCTATGATCGTCTTTTTGTCAGACTTAAGCGTGTTGAACTGCATAAGCTCTAGAAGTCTCTCACGGTTGCCCATGTCAGAGTAGATACCTTCTTTCAGGCAGTTCCCAAACTGTGCATAGAACTTCTCATACTTTTCACTGTCTTTCTTCATCAACTTAGCCAGGTCTGAAAGCACTTTTTTGACTGAAGCGTTCTTGATCTTAGACATAACAGGGTTTGACTGCAAGATCTCACGGCTGACATTCAAAGGAAGGTCTTTGGAATCGATCACACCGCGCAGGAAGCGAAGATAAGTCGGCATAAGCTCTTTCTCATCATCGGTAATAAAGACACGGTTGATATAGAGTTTGATACCGGTTTGATAATCAACACGGTAAAGGTCCATAGGCGCCTTTTCAGGGATGTAGAAAAGTGTCGTATATTCGATCGCTCCTTCAGCCTTGTTGTGCATCCATGTGATCGGTTCGCCCGAATCATGAGAGATACTCTTGTAAAAGTCTTTATACTCTTCGTCTTTGATCTCAGACTTTGCGATCGTCCATAAAGCATTGGCTCTGTTGATCTGCTCGTTTTTGATCTCTGTTGTCGCTGGTTTTGTCTCTTTGCCTTCCTCATCCTTTTCAGCAGCGACATAGTGTTCCTTGTCCATGAAGATAGGGAAAGGGATATGATTGGAATATTTTTTGATGATAGAGTCAAGGCGGTACTCTTCAAGGAATTCGCTTTCATCATCTTTAAGGTGCATGATGATAGTGGTCCCGTGACCTTCTCTCGTCGCATCTTCAAGATCATATTCGCCTGTACCTTCAGAGATCCATTTGTAGGCCTTGTCCGTACCTGCTTTTTTGGTGATGACTTCGACCTTGTCTGCGACCATGAAGGAAGCATAAAAACCGACACCAAACTGACCGATCAGCTGGGAGTCTTTTTTCTCGTCGCCTGAAAGGTTTTCAAGAAAAGCCTTCGTCCCTGACTTTGCGATAGTACCAAGATGAGAAACAAGATCTGCTTCGTCCATCCCGATCCCGGTATCAGAGATGATAAGCTGTTTAGCTTCTTTATTAAAGGTGATGTCGATACGCGGTGAGAAATCGACACCCTTGTATGCTTTGTCTGTAAGGACAAGCATGTTTAGCTTATCAAGTGCATCCGACGCATTGGAGACCAGCTCTCGTAGAAAGATCTCTTTGTTGGAATAAAGTGAATGAATCATCAATTGTAAAATTTGATTGACTTCTGTCTGAAACTGATGTTTTGCCATGTAATAGCTCCTGTAATAAGATATTCGGGATTATAGCGAAAAAATAATCCATTATGCAAATTGTATCAATTTAGCTTAGTCTATTTGACTAAAGTTTATTTAGTAGATGATGTTAGAAAGGTAAAGTCCATTGGGCGGAGCAGGGCGTGTACTATGCCTCTTTTGGCGCGAAAGCTGCTCTGAAAGCTGTTCGATGGTAAGCTTCTTATTGTTGATATGCAGTAAAAAAGCGACCATAAGACGGATCTGCGAACGTAAAAACCCGTTGGCCTCAAAATAGAGGATGAGCTTGTTCCGGTAGGTGTAGACTCTGGCTTTGTAGATTGTCCTGACATCTGAGCCCGAAGAACCGCCGCTTTTTTTGAAAGAACCGAAATCATGCTCGCCCTCAAAGAGCTTCATGGCTTCTTCGAGAAGCTTTCTGTCAAGTCTATAGGGAGTAAAAGTGACAAAGTCACTTTCAAAAGGATTCTCTGTACTGTCGCAGAGTATGTACCGGTAGGCTCTTCGTTTGGCACTGTAGCGCGAATGAAAGGTGTCGTCAACACGGCGCAGGGCACGGATATGTATGGAGGAAGGGAGTTTGTTCTTAAGGTGCCCTTTGAACCGCTCCAGGTCAGACCAGAAGTCCGGGATATCGCAATGCATGACCTGTTTAAAGGCATGTACCCCTGAATCGGTACGTCCGCTGGCATGGAGTTTTGTCGAGATGTTCAGTGCCTCCAAGGCCTTGTAGATCTGCCCCATAACCGTGTTTTCGGTATGCTTTTGAACCTGAGAACCTTCAAAACGGCTCCCATTATATGAAAGATGAAGTCGGATACGCATCAGTAGCGTTTTACGACTTTATGATAATAAAGGTAGCCGACGCTGAGCAAGGTCGTAATACTGACGATCGCGATCGTGTAAAGTCCCAATGACTTGGCTATGGAAAAGGTCGCTCCGTAATAAAGCACGACCGTCACAAAGATGTAGGCATAGGTGTAGCCCTTTTGATGACGGGCGTTGATGATCCCTATGGCAGGTGCCAAAAAGACGGTCAGCAAAGGGAAAAGCGCGACCAGGAACTTGATGGAAAACTTCTCCTTCATGCTCTTTCGGTTGTCCGGATTGAACCAGTACTGCAGGGTGTCTTTATACTCTGCAGTATCTGCAATAGTGGTGTCGTTGATGAACATCTTTCTGTAGGACATCTGCGAAAGGGACTCTTGGGAGTAGGTAAAACCTTTTCCCTGCTCGAGCTGAAGTTTCAAGACGCCTTTTTGACTGACGATATCGGCCTGTTTGGCAACGATGAGGGTCTCCTCTGTGTCTTTTTGGTTGAAAAGTATGACATCAGAATAGTGCCCGTCATCATTGTCCTGTCCGACAAAGATAAGCCAGTCTCCAAATTTATGACCGTACTCGGAAGCTTCGATATTGAACTTTGCCTCGGTTGTCTTGACTTTGAGAAAGTTTCTGTACAGGTTTTTGGTATGCGGTGCCAGGACAAAGAACAAAAGGACCAAGAGAGCTGTCTGGTAGAGTGCGAGCTTGGTGAAAAATCGCAAAATACTTGATGGCTTTACACCCAAAGAGAAGATGACGATCATCTCATAATCAAAGGAGAGCTTTGCCACGGTCATAACGGCTGCGATGAAAAAGGTCACCGGCAGGGTGTAGAACAAGAGGTCCGGAAGCATGAACAGATAGAGTTTGACCATCTCAAACAGACTGAGCTGTATGACAGAGGTAAAGGCCGCTATCTTTATCAGCATGACGACTGATGCGATGACATAAAGCGGAAGAAAGATAGAGAAATATATCTGCGAGAAGTTTGAAAGCAGATAGCTTTTGAGCTTATCCATACAGGCTGTTCCAGTAGTCTAAAAAGGCGAAATCAAAGACATAGACGATAAAGAGTGCCATTGCCAAAAACGGTACGAAAGGGACCATCTTGCTTTCATCTGTCTCGTTTCTCATGATAAGCATGACGGGAAGCGCAAGAACAGCGGAGACGAAGATCGCTATCAGTCCCAGCTGTATACCGACCATAGCGCCCATCGTCCCCGCAACCATCAAGTCGCCTTCACCGAGTGCTTCGCGCTTCATGAAATAGGAGAGATAAAAGCGCAATAGTGCGAAACCGCCGACAAACAGCAGGGCATTTTGAAAGTTGAGCACAAAACCCTGCAGACTCATCGCTGCTACAATGGCCGCTGACATCGCCAAAAGGTTAAGACTGTCAGGCACCATCTTCGTATAATAGTCGATCACCGAAAGGGCAAGCAGAAAACTGAAAGAGAGCGCGATCATCAAAGCCATATAGCTCACACCAAGTTTGAAATAGACCGCAGCAAATATCAGCCCTGTCAAGAGCTCGACCACCGGGTACTGTACGGATATCTTGGCATGGCAGAAAGCGCATTTTCCTCTAAGAAAGACCCATGACAGCACAGGTATGTTATGCCAGGCTTTAAGCGGTGTCTTACACTTGGGACAGTGCGAAGCAGGGAAGGCGACATTCTCGTCATTAGGGATACGCGCGATGAGGACATTAAGAAAGGAACCGAAAACCAGTCCGATCAGTATAATAAACCCTGCCGTCATTTCACACCTCCAAAGCGCCTGTCAATCTTTTTGTAGGATGCAATAATACTCTCTAATTCTTTACTTGTAAAGTCCGGCCAAAGGGTATCGGTAAAAAAGAGCTCGGCGTAGGCTGATTGCCAAAGCAGGTAGTTTGAAAGCCTGTGGTCTCCGCCTGTTCGTATAAGAAGATCGACATCATGCTTGCAGTCAAGTGCATTGTTCAGGCTCTCTTCGGTGATCATCTCACTGTTTTTAAGGGAGTTGACAGCACGCAAGATCTCATTTCTGGACCCGTAGTTCAAGGCAAGATGCTGGATAAGTCTGGTACCGTTCTTTGTCTCTTCTTCAAGCATGGAGATCTGCTCTTGAAGCTCTTTTGAAAAGCGTGTCGGATCGCCTATCATCTCAAAACGCACGCCGAGCTCTTTATAGGTAGAAAGTTCGTTTTTCAGATATTTTGCAAGGAGCTTCATCAAAAATTCGACTTCAAGCTTCGGACGTTTCCAGTTTTCGGTACTGAAGGCGTAGAGTGTGAGCCGTTCGACTTCGGGATGATCGGCACAATAGCTGGTTATCTCACGGACGGTCTCTGACCCTGCTTCATGGCCGACAAAGCGTTTCTTGCCCTGTTTCTCAGCCCAGCGTCCGTTGCCGTCCATGATCATCGCGATATGTTTTGCTTCGTTCATTGTTTCCCTGGAATCCATAGTTTCATTTTCATATAGTTCGACAGACAGCCTCGAAAGTGCTGTTAAGAACTAAAATTGTACTTAATCTTGGCTTTGCTTTTTATTTGTCACGCTCAGGCTTTCAATTCTTTACAGAGGTCCAGGAGTCTAAGGGACAGATTGAGCTTATCCTGGCTTGGCAGTGTCTCTACTTTATCTTTGGTGATAAACTCCAAAGCATTGTCATCCGTGCCGAAACTTGAACTGTCAGTCAGCAGATTGAAACAGACGGCCTGCAGAGCTTTTTTCTCAAGCATCGCTTTGGCATTGCCAAGTCCTGTCTCGGGGTCCATCTCCGCTTTGAATCCGATGGCGCAGACACCCTCTTTGTCGATAGAAGAGAGGATGTCCTGATTCTCTTTAAGCGTCAAAGACCACTCTTTTCCGATGTCGTTTTTTTTGAGTTTTCCGGCCTGAAGAGTACTGGGGACATAATCGCTGACGGCAGCAGCCATAAACAGATAAGGCTCTTTTTTGATCACCTTGGTGTCCGTATCGCTGCCGCCTATGCATGACGATCGGATCGTCTTTCCTTTTTTTGCGGCACGGATGGAGTCGTTAATATATTCACGCATCTCATCCGAGCTTTGAACATCTATCTGGTATATCGCTTTTGGCAGTCTTTGCGGAAAACGTGAGGAGATGAAGCTGACATCGGCACCTTTGAGGAAAAGTGCCAAAGCGATACTCGAACCCATCTTCCCGCTTGAGAAGTTCGAGATGTAACGGACATCATCGATCTTTTCGACAGTACCGCCGCCGGTGACGACAACGCGTCTGTCTTGCCAGAATTTCTCTTGAAAAAGCATCTGAGCCGTATGAAAAAAGATGTCTTCGATATCGGCCAAAGCTCCATCTCCTTCGGTATTACATGCAAGAAGTTTAGTCTGTGTGTTCATGATCGTATAGTTGGCCAAAGCTAGCATCTTCATGGAATGACCTATCATAGGACTGGCCATCATATTGGTGTTTGCCGAAGGACAGAGCAGTTTCTCACGTGGATAGGCAAGGGCTGTCTGAAGCAGAAGGTTGTCCGCAATGCCGTTGGAAAGTTTGGCTATGGTGTTTGCCGAAGCCGGTGCGATGACAAAAAGATCTGCCCAGCTCCCGATCTTGATGTGGTTTAGATCACTCTCCCATGACTCGCTATACGCATGCAGGACCTTGCTCATACTGATGGTCTCAAAGGTTAAAGGAGTGATGAACTTCTTGGCCGATTCAGTCATGACGACACGGACTTCAGCACCGCTTTTGATGTAAAGACGGATAAGCTCAAGCGACTTATAGATAGAGATAGAACCGCAGACACCCAAAAGGATCTTTTTACCGTTTAATAGATTGGGAAACATGATGGATTCTCTTTTTTTAACGTATTTTACACAAATAAGGGTCAATTCGGAAATGTTAAGTCCAAAAGTGTCATAATTGCGCCAATGAAAAAATATGATGTGATCGTGATCGGTTCGGGTGCTGCAGGAATGATCTCTGCTATAGCAGCAGCGCGCCGCGGAAAAAATGTCCTGCTTCTGGAAAAACTCTCCAAACTCGGCGCCAAACTCAAAGCCACGGGCGGTGGAAGGTGCAATCTTACCAATACACTTCCCAATGAAGAGTTTATGGCCCGTTTCGGAAGAGAAGGGCGTTTTATGACACCGGCTCTTGAGAACTTTGACCACAAAAGACTCCGAGCTTTCTTTGAAGAGATAGGCGTAGAGTCCCATGCGCCAGACGGATACCGTGTCTTTCCGACGACACATAATGCAGGGACCATTCTTACAGCCTTGGAAGAAGAGATGATCAAGCTTGGTGTGGAGATACGATGTTCGCAGCGCGTCGATAAACTGCGTTTCAATGAAGCGGCTGTGGAAGGTGTCAGTACGCAGGACAGTTCTTATTATGCGCCCAATGTTATCATTGCCACCGGAGGCCTTGGTTATCCCGTCCTTGGAGCTGAGGGTGACGGATATCCGCTGGCGGAGTCTGTGGGACATAAGGTAACGGAACTTTTTCCTGCCATGATGCCGTTAAAAGTCAAAGAGACATGGGTAGAGAACTGCCGTGCAGATACGCTTCCCAAGGTAGAACTGCGGGTGGATCTGAAAAAAGCGAAAAAACTTCGGGCCAAGGGTGACCTGATATTTACGAAAAATGGTATTCGCGGCCCCGTGGTCCTTGACTTTGCAAGAGAAGTCACCCCCTTGATAGAACAATACGGTGAAGTCCCCTTGCTGCTTAATCTGACAAAGGGAAAAAACGAAGACGAACTTTTGAAGTACTTCAAACAGCAGATCGACAAAGATTCGCATCAAAGCACACTGGATATCATGAAGAACCTGCTTCCCGAGTCCTTAAGTGTCGAGTTGTGCAAACTCGCAGATGCCGACGGTACGCTCGGATTTAATAAGCTTGAAGGGAAAGTCCGTGCTGATCTGATTAAGATACTGGCATGGACACCGCTGACGGTTATTGGACATGAAGGCTTCAAGATGGCGATGATCACGCGCGGCGGAGTCTCTTTGAAAGAGATACGTCCAGAGACGATGGAGTCAAAAGTCTTGAAAGGACTGTTTTTTTGCGGCGAAGTGATGAACCTTGACGGGCCTTGCGGAGGCTATAACCTGCAGTGGTCCTTCGCGAGTGGATACCTGGCAGGAATGAATGTGGGATGAGATGGCTTTTCGTATCTGTCTAAGCGCTGATCATCTTGATTTAAGTAATAGCTTCTTAAAAAGCTCAAATACCTATTTCTTTCCGAAAAATTTGTAGTAAAAACCAGCTACAGATTTAAGCGGAATACGTGAAATACAGAGTGAGCCTTTTTCCAGTTTACGGGCAGTGACTGTCGTTCCTGCGGCAATGAGAACGTCATCTTCAACGATGACAGGTGCCACAAGCTGAGTATCAGAACCGATGAAGACGTTCTTGCCGATGATGGTCTGGTATTTAGCCTTGCCGTCATAATTACAGGTGATGACACCGGCTCCGACGTTGGTCCCCTCGTCGATCTGTGCATCGCCAAGATACGAAAGATGTCCGGCTTTGACACCTTTAAGTGTTGACTTTTTGACCTCGACAAAGTTTCCGATGTGCGTGTTCTGGATATGGGAATGCGGGCGGACATGTGCCAAAGGTCCGATGTCAGAGTTTTTGATGATACTGTCTTCAATGACTGAACCGGACTTTATGTGTGAGCTCTCAATTAAGGTATCTCCGCAAAGACGTGTACTGTTCTCAAGGAGTGATTCACCGATGAAAGTCACTCCTTCTTCGATATAGATCGTCGATGGAAGCTGCATGCTTACACCTTCTTTCATCCATTTAGCTTTGATGCGTTCTTGCATGATCTCTTCGGCCGTAGCAAGATCGAATTTGGAATTGACACCTTTAAAATGTTCTTCATCGACCAACAGCGGCTCAATCGTCAGTCCGTCGGCTCTTGCCATAGCAATGACATCGGTCAGATAATACTCAGCCTGGGCATTGTCATTGGATAGTCTAGGCAGATATGTTTCGATTACGGCTTTTGAAAAAGAATAAATGCCCGCATTGACAGTAGTGACAGCCTTTTCTTTATCATTTGCGTCTTTTTCCTCGACGATACGTTCGACGCCGTCCGGTGAGATGATGACACGGCCGTAACCTGATGAGTCTTCAAGGTCAAAGATAGACATCGTAATATCAGCGGATGCATCCTCAAACCCGTTAAGCGCTTCAGCTGTAATAAGCGGCATGTCACCGTTAAGGACCAATACCCTGTCATGACGCGGTCTGATACCCATGACAGCACCGCCGGTACCGGGAAAATTGTCAGCATCTTGCGTTATAAAACTTACTTTATCGCCAAAATGACGGCTCATCGCTTCTTGAACAGCTTCTTTTTGGTGGTGGATGACGACAGTGACGTCATCCGAGATGCGTAAAGACTCTTTGATAATAAAATAGAGCATCTCTTTCCCGCTTATAGGATGCAGTACTTTGGCCTTGGACGATTTCATACGGCTTCCTTTTCCGGCAGCCAATATTACGATTGATAAGTTCATATTTGATTTTCTCTTGTATAATTTCGTGAGATTATAACAAAAGAAAGTAAAAGTAATGATACAAGATTTGTAGTTTTTTGGTAATAATTTTTATATAATTACCGATGTAGGCATTAAGAAGTTCACAAAAGTTTGTGAGTTCTCTTGTAGAGAGCTTGGTTTAAGCTCCTTTTTTGAAAATTAAGTAATAATAATGTTACTTTTAATGATAAATATTTTTATGGGGTTTTAATGGATTTAGCAACGGTCATAGGGCTTGTTTTAATTCTTGCACTTTTATTCGGTGCAATGGCAATGGGTGTCGGTATCGGTGCTTATATCGATATCCCTTCAGTCTTGATCGTTATCGGGGGTTCATTAGGCTCACTCCTGGTCGGTTTTAAAATGGAGCAGATGAAGAGCTTTGTGAAGATCTTCATGATCGCGATCAAGCCTCCTCAGGAAGATCTTCAGGAACTTATCAAAAAACTTGTGGAATACGCTACGCAAGCCAGACGTGATGGGATCTTGTCTTTGGAAGCAGCTGCCAATACAGAGCAAAATGCTTTCTTGAAACAAGGCCTTTCGATGGCAGTCGACGGCAACGAACCCGATACGATCCGTGATCTGCTCGAGATAGAACTGGAACAGACAAGCACACGCCATAAAGGCAATGCGGCTATTTTTGATCAATGGGCCGGTTTTGCGGGTGCAATGGGGATGATCGGTACGCTGATCGGTCTGGTCGCGATGCTCTTGAATATGGCGGACCCATCTGCCATCGGACCTTCAATGGCGGTTGCCTTGCTTACGACGATGTACGGTGCTATGATCGGTAACATTTTTGGTGCACCTATTGCGAACATCCTTCTGATCCGTAACGATGAAGAAAATCTTGTCAAAGAAGTGATTCTTGAAGGTATTATGTCGATTCAGGCCGGTGACAATCCTCGTACGCTTGAAGCTAAACTGCTATCATTCCTTTCGCCTGGGGACAGAGTGAGCCAGTTTGAATAAGAACGGAAAACTCTAATGGGAAAAAAGGCTGCACCTTGCGACTGTCCTAAATGTCTGCCGAACTGGCTGGCCGCATTTGGGGATCTTATGTCCCTCTTGCTCTGTTTTTTCGTACTTCTTCTTTCTATGTCAAGTATGGATGCCAAAAAGATCTCTGAAGCGATAGGTTCGCTTGCCGGCGCGATGTCAGTCCTAGAAGGCGGTACAAAGACGGAGATATCGAAACAGCGTATTCTTGAGTCCACGCCTATAGAGAACCGTGATGAGAGCTCTGAACAGGTCAACCGTATCAATCAGGCTATTGCCGAGATGAACGAGATGATAGAAAAAGGCAAAGGACCTGCTGTCACACTCAAGGAGAGCGAACAGGGCTTTGTCCTGCGCCTTCCTGCAAGTCTGCTTTTTAAGGCGGGTGAAGCCAAGATCGAGAACGAAGATGCACTTCTTTTCCTGAAACGCATCGCTTTATTGATCCAAGAACTGCCTAATGACCTTGAAGTCAGTGTTCGCGGACATACGGATGATCAGTCCCCGGGCAAGAACAGCGCTTTTCAGGATAATTGGGACCTTTCATCTGCCCGTGCCATCTCCGTTTTGAAAGAACTTCTCCTTGGGGGTGTCAAGGCGAACAGGATGCATGCAGCCGGTTTTGCCGAGCATAGACCAGAAGCCAGCAATGCGACGATAAAGGGAAGAGAGAAGAACCGCAGAGTCGAGCTTTACTTCTATGCGCGCAAAAATGATGAGAAGGATGCGCTGAAACAGTCTATACTTGACAAGGCAGAAGCACTTAATAAATGAAAATCTTTAGCTTATTGATCTTTCTGGCTTTTTCAGCTTTTGCCGAGACCTTGGAAGTACCGACCATAAACCTCTCCTTATCCTCACCGGATACGCCGGCACAGCTCGTCTCTTCGCTGAACGTGCTTTTGATGCTTACCATTTTGTTTCTGGCTCCGAGCCTTTTGCTGATGACAACGACATTTACACGCTTTGTCATCATCTTCGGGTTTCTGCGTCAGGCAATGGGAACACAGCAGATACCGCCGACTCAGCTTCTGGTCTCTCTGGCACTTTTACTGACGATCTACGTAATGGAACCGGTCGGTCAAAAAGCTTATGATCAGGGGATCAAGCCCTATGTCGCTGAGCAGATCGATTATGAGGTGGCGTTTGAACGTACGACAGAGCCTTTTAAAAACTTCATGATACGCAACACACGCGAAAAAGATCTGGCACTCTTCTTCAGGATCCGCAAGATGGAGAATCCTAAGACAGTCAAAGACGTACCTCTTTCTGTCATCGTACCGGCCTTTATGATCAGCGAACTCAAGACAGCATTTGAGATAGGTTTCTTGCTTTTCCTGCCTTTCTTGGTCATCGATATGGTCGTTGCTTCGATCTTGATGTCAATGGGTATGATGATGCTTCCTCCCGTCATGATCTCTTTGCCCTTTAAGATCCTGGTATTTGTCCTTGTAGACGGATGGAACCTGCTAATCGGCAATATGATCGCCAGTATAAAATAAGGACTTAGGTGTTGTCTATAATAAGTATACAGATGTGTACGCGTACTTTCTGCCGAAGTAAACTTAGTGTTAATGCAGATCAAAGGGCTGTTGCTCTTTGGTCGGATAGGATTTGATGTGAATTGTGAATATTTTGGGGTGTGCGGAAGCTGTAAACTTTATGAGCTTTCGTATGAAGAACAGCTGGAGCAGAAGTTAAGCGGTGTCAAAGAACTCTTTGCTCCCATCTATCAGGGCGGATATGACATCGCCAGGTCAAAAGAGTCCCATTACCGGGCACGCTCTGAGTTTAAACTCTGGCATGTAGGAGATGATATCACCTATGCCATGAACAGGCTGGATAAAGAGGGTGTTGTCACGATCAGTGAGTGTCCGATGGTCAACGAATCGATAACTGCTCTGATGCCTCGCCTGATTGAAGGGATAAAAGCCAAGAAGATGGACTTCAAACTTTTTAATATCGATTTCCTTTCGAGCTGTAAAGACGAGATCGTCGTCAGTCTGATCTATCACCGTCAGCTTGACGATGCATGGAACAGTCTTGCACGCGAGCTTAGCGAAGAGCTGAATATCCATATCATAGGCCGAAGCCGAAAGCAAAAAGTCGTAATCGGTCAGGACTATGTGACGGAGGCTTTGAAATTTGACGGAAAAGAGTACAGATTCAAGCAGATCGAAAACTCGTTCACACAGCCTAATCCGGGTGTGAATGAGCAGATGGTCTCATGGGCGCTTCAGCAGGCTGAAGGTTCAAGCGGTGACCTTTTGGAACTGTACTGTGGAGCAGGGAACTTCACTATCCCCTTTGCAACGGTTTTTGACAAGGTCCTGGCTACGGAAATATCCAAGAGCTCGATATCTGCCGCAAAAGAGAACATGCGTCTAAATGACACCCATAACATTGAGTTTGTACGTATGAGCAGTGAAGAGTTTACCGAAGCGCTTGACGGTGTACGCGAGTTCAGACGTATGAAGGATGTGAAGATAGAAGACTACCGGCTTCAGACACTTTTTGTGGACCCGCCGCGAAGCGGTCTTGATGACAAGTCAAGGACTTTCTGCAGACGCTTTGAGCATCTTATCTATATCTCTTGCAACCCTGAGACACTAAAGCGTGATCTTGAAGACCTTCAAGACGAATTTGAGATTGTTCAGATGGCAGCATTTGATCAGTTTCCCTATACACCGCATCTGGAGATGGGCGCTGTATTGAAGAAAAAGGTTCGTTGATGAAGCCGATGACTCTTCTGTTGGCAGTGAATGTTCTGCTCTGTAATCACGCCTTAGGCGGTGACATCATGGTGGAGCGTATGCAAAGCGTGATCGATGAAGTCAGTGACCTGCGTTTGCGATATGAAAGTTCGGTACGTAAAAACGATGAATGTCAAAATCAGCTTGAAGAACAGCAAAAGATCATCACAAAGATATCAAGAGACGAGGGCGTGGACTACAGAGTCTTTGAAGAAAACAGAAAGCGTATGGAGTCTCTTGAATCTGAAAACAAAAGATTGAAAGAGGCGCTCAAGACAGGAAAGAAGGACCTCTCTTTGGAAAAAGAGTTGAGTGCTTTGGAAAAAGAAAACAAGCGTTTGAATGCTTCCGCCCTTATCCTCGTCGAGAAGAACCATGCGCTTCTTGCCCAGATCAACAAGATGAAAAATATCGAAAGCATCAGTTCTGATGATGAGTTAAAGAGTTTGCGCAAGCAGGTCAAAGAACTTGAATCAAAGGTTCCCAAAAGAGTCGGTTCGCCCTTGCAGACAGATGAATATCTTGCACTTGTGCAAGAGAAAAGCAGTTTAGAAAAGCGTTTGTCGGAAATCGAAGAGCGTAATAAAGAGCTGGACTCTAAGAACATAAAGCTGCAGAATGATATTAAAGAATATAAGGCTAACATAGGGATAGATTCGAGGTCTGACAGGTATGAAGCTTTAGAGCGCGAGAAAGAAGTCCTGCAGAGAAATCTTGAGATCTCTATCTCTAAAGAGTGTAAACCAAAGCCTGTGCCAAAGGTCAAAAAAGTCTGTGCCGATGACAACCCTTTTCCAAAACTTCTGATGAAAGAGGACAGGCTTCCACAGCCTGAGATGATCAAAGAAAAAATTATTCTTCCCCATAAGATTGAAGAAGAACCTGTCATCGATATAACGCCTCAGTCTAAGGCGCCTGAATCAAGTATCTCAGCTCCAAAGTCTGCAGAGGAGGTGATGTCCGTCCTGAAGAGTGCGATCGTTGTCCAAAAACCGGGCACCTACCGTGTCATCGTCGAGACTCCTGTCTACAACGCCCCTGATGGAAACGTGATAGAGATATGGGAAGAGAAGACCTCTTTTACAAGTAATGCCCTGCAGGGAGAATGGATAAAGATAACGGGATATTTTGTAGAGAAAAAATGGAAAAAGAGCAGGGAAGAGATGTGGGTAAAACTGAGCAATACGCTTAAAAGATAAAGTGATTGGAGATCTTGATTCCCGTTGTTGTCTGTTTATCTCGTCTATATCTTCCTTTTGTAGGCATTATCGAACATTTTTGTTATAATCGCAATCAAGAATTTTAAAGATAAAAGGAAGTCTTATGGAGTGCGAATTCCCGACAATCAACAGTACGAGTGATGAGATTCGCGATATCTTCGCAAATACGAAGTGCATTGCCATATTGGGCCTCTCTCCTGATGCTGACAAAGCCAGCCACAGAGTCGCAAAATATTTAAAAGAGCAGGGCTTCAAGATCGTTCCTATTTATCCCAAAGAAGATGAGATACTCGGCGAAAAAGTCTACCGTTCATTGGCAGAGATCCCGTTTCAAGTCGACATGGTCGACATCTTCCGAAAACCCAATGCTCTGATGGCTGTTGCCGAAGCAGCTATCGCCCGTGGTGATATAAAGTATTTTTGGGCACAGCAGGGAATTGTGAACAATGAAGCAGCTGCCGTAGCAGAAAAAGCAGGAATGAAAGTTGTACAGAACAAATGTACAATGGTCGAACACGCATCAATTTAAGGACATATTTGTTAGATTTAAACCTAGTCAAGACAGCAGCCGAACGCATAAAAGGTATTGCTGTAAAGACCCCATTCGCTTATGCCCCATTACTCAGTGTGATATCTGAGTCAAAGGTCTTTGTCAAAAAAGAGAACCTTCAGATAACAGGAGCTTTCAAACTTCGCGGAGCGTACAATAAAGTGGCTTCGTTGAGTGATGAAGAAAGAGCCAAAGGTGTCATCGCGGCAAGTGCAGGAAACCATGCACAGGGTGTTGCCTTCGCTTCAAAACATTTTGGTATACATGCGGTCATCGTCATGCCGGAATCGACGCCGGTCACGAAGATCAACGGTGTCACCTCTTATGGGGCGGAAGTCGTATTGGCCGGTACGAATTATGATGAAGCCTATGCCTATGCGACAGAATATGCGAAGAACCATGAGCTTGTGTTTATCCATCCTTTTGAAGACGATGAGATCATCGCTGGTCAGGGGACGATCGCTCTTGAGATGCTGGAAGAACACCCGGATCTTGATGTCATCATCGTTCCAATGGGAGGCGGCGGACTGATATCGGGTATCTCCATTGCTGCCAAAGCCTTGAACCCTCAGCTCCGAGTCGTCGGTGTCAGTGCCACCGGTGCACCTGCTCTGAAAAACTCGTTTGAACAAAAGAGTGCGACTAACACCACTTCGGTACGTACGATAGCAGACGGGATAGCTGTCCGTGACACTTCGGCGATCACTCTTGATTATATACTCTCAGCTGTCGATGAAGTGGTGTCTGTCGATGATGAGGAGATAGCGAATGCTATCTTGTATCTGCTGGAAAAGCAGAAACTGGTCGTAGAAGGCGCGGGCGCAGTTGGTGTCGCTGCCATCATGCATCAAAAGATCTCGGATATAAAAGAGAAGAAAATCGGTATCGTATTAAGCGGCGGGAACATCGATGTGACGATGCTTTCTGTCATAATCGAGAAGGGTCTTCTGAAGTCTCACCGCAAGATGAAGCTGACAGTGACATTGGTCGATAAGCCGGGCTCATTGATGAAGTTGACAGAGATCCTTCAGGCGCTTTATGCCAATATCGTACATATCGCCTATGACAGGACATCGACTACCCTTGATTACGGGGATGCCAATGTAACGATCCATCTTGAGACAAAAGGTGAAGCACACCAGAATGAGATACGCAATGTCTTACTGGAAAACGGGTATCTAAGCAGCGAGATGAAATAACCCGCATGACGCCGACGAACACGCTTGATATCAAAGCCGCTGTTGTGACACTCAAGCTTCTTCATAACGGAAACCTTGTTGTGATGGATCAAAAGGGAAACCTTAGACAGCTGGATGTCGATACGCTAAAGACGGTCGGCGGTTTCAAGACGAATATAGAGCAGGAGCGTTCATGGGGAAACCATATGTCCGTTTCCGCTTCAGGAAAATATGCAGCAAGTGTGATACCGCATACAAACAGATCGGCTTTGTATGATATTGAAGCAAAAAAACTTTTATATATGACATCCCGTCACAAGGGAGACCTTGAGTCTGTACGGGTGGACGACAATAACCATTATCTGGTAACAGGCGGAACAGATGGAAAGACCTATGTCTGGAACATCGGTACCGAAAAACTTCTCTATGCCTTTCCCCCTCACGCTGATTATGTCACTGCTTTGGAGATCAACAGCGTGTGGATCGCCTCAGCATCCTATGACAAGACGATATCCGTACTCAATCTGACGACGATGCAGACACCGGTACGGCTTCGGGGACACAGCAGTGTCATCATACAGATGAAGCTGTTGAAGAACATGCGTATGCTTTCTGTCGAAAGAGGAGGTGCTATTTTGCTATGGGACCTTAAAAAAGGTGCTGTTCTTCAACGTTTTGTAAGGATGAACGATGATGTGACCTGTTTTGCCATGAGCAGCGATGAGAAGTTTCTGTTTGTAGGGACCAAACTTGGAACGGTCAGCCTGTACGAGGCAGAAACAGGAAAACAGTTAAAAAAACATTTTCTTAAAGAAGAGAGCAAGATCACTGCTATAAGTGTCTTGGATGCGAAAGGAGAACTTGCAGTCGGGACCAACGCAGGCCTTTTAAACTTTTATCCGCTTATACCGGATAAACAGTATTTGCTTGAAAGACTTAAAAATCGGGATTATGACGGACTGTATGAGGAGGCCAAAAAAAATCCTCTTTTATATTATTCGCCTGTTTACTTCAAGTTGGAAGAACTTTGGGAGAACACCTTTCTCAAAGCGGCCAAGATGCTTGAAAATGGTGAAAAAACAAATGCGGAAGCCGTCCTTAGCCCTTTTAGCAAAGTCTCTTCAAAACGCGCTGCCATACAAGACCTGTTAAAAGATTATGAAGAGTTTAACAAGTTCAGGCACTTTGTCAATGAGAAAAAGTACTCATTGGCCTATCCTCTGGCAAACCGTCATCCACATTTTAAGCAGAGTGATGTTTATAAGATGATGGAGAACGAGTGGCATGTCAATTTCAATAAAGCCAAGACCTGTCTTATGCAAAAAGAGGGTGATGAAAAGATCAGAAGATTGTTGAACAACTTCAAGGGTATCTCAGAGAAGTCTATCCTGATCCAAGAACTTTTTCAGCAGCGTACGGCTTATATGCTTTTCACAAAGATCCTTGCAAAAAAAGATTACAAGGCGATCTTTAATCTATTGAACAAATGTCCTTTTATCAAAGAGTTTGACGAATATGACAAGTTGCTGGAATATGCGGATGAGTGCTATATCAAAGCACAGCAGTCTATTGAGCGGAAAGATTACTCCAATGCGGTGATGTATGCTTATGAATTGATGAACTTTCCTGATTTTACAGCGGATGCCAAAGAGATGATAGAGAACACCAGAATCTTGGAACAGTTTAGCAAGGCCTTTGCCTCGAATGATATGGCTTTGATGTATCAGATGATAGGAGAACACCCTTTTCTTGTAGAGATGGAAGAGGCGAAAGCCTTGGAAGAGGATTGGCACCATCATCTGCTTCTGGCAGAGAAGTATGCTTCTAAGGCTGATGTAGTCAACACCGTTGCAAGTCTGGAAGATTTCTTTGAGATCAAAGCGAAGCACCTGCCTATTGCAGTCGTTCTTCAGCAGGCATATATCGCCCAGCTGAACAGAGCCTTGCGATCAAAAAAATCACAAACAGTTGTCCAAAATGCCATAAAACAGTATGTCGTGTTTTTTGGCATAGATGACCATATAGAAAACTATATAGAATTTTTTCAGGCGGATTTTGACCTTTCCTGTCTTCAAAAAGGAGATATAAAGATGTTTAGACCTTTTATGATAATTCCGGATATTGTGAAGTGATAGCGATAGACCTGGGATCAAATTCCCTACGGATGATAGGGTTTGATTGTGAGAAGAACTGTTTCACAGGCGAATATGAAAAGATCGTCAAAACGGCAGAACTTCTGCATAGCGATGGAATCATAGGTCCGGCTTCGGTACAAAGGATCCTTGAGGGGTTTAAAGAAGCTTCTGCAGTCTTTGACTTTAAGAACGAACCCTGCGTCGCTGTAACGACTGAAGCAATGCGACGTGCCAGCAACTCAAACGATGTGCTGGAGACGATCTATGCAAAGACCGGAATACGGTTTGAAGTGATCGGTGCGCATAAAGAGGCTGACCTTACCCTTCTGGCTGTTGACAGGCGTCTTGAAAAGTTGGGATTCAGAGGTTCATTTGTACTGATCGACATCGGCGGGGCGTCCACCGAAATCATCTTTAAAAAAGGGAACCTCTCCGAATCAAAGAGTTTTCCGGTCGGCATAGTGACCATGGCCTCACAATATCCTTCACGTGAATCTCTGGCCGAAAACCTGCTGTCCGAACTGTCCCAGATCAAAGCCTATGCAGACGATTATTATCAGCGTGAAGGAAAACCGGATTTTTTTGTAGCAACAGCGGGGACGCCGACTACCATCGCAGCTTTTAATCAGGGAATGAAATATGATGACTATGATGTGCAGCGGATCAACGGGTCAACGCTTGATTATTTCGGATGCGTCTCTGCTCTGGAAAAACTGCTTGAACTTGGTTTTGACGAGCGGGCCAGCTATGTAGGAGTAGGGCGAGAGGACCTTATTATATCCGGTGTCATGATCTATGCTTCTTTCTTCAGATTATTGGATTATGAGAGTTCTGTCATCATCGATGATGGACTGCGTGAAGGACTTGCTATCTGGGCCTGTGAAAACAGTTGATCCAGAAGGTCCTCAATAAGCACCAATAAGACCGCTGCTCCTGACGAATGTGCGATAAGAAGCGCGCTTAACCTTTTTCAAATCTTTTTTAACTATAATAACATCAATTTTTACAAATGGAGAGACACATGCAGATCAGCGGTGCTCAAATGGTTATAGAATCTTTAATCGCGGAAGATGTCACGGTAGTCTTCGGTTACCCTGGCGGTGCGATCATGAACGTCTATGATGAAATTTACAAACAAAATGGTTTTCAGCACGTTTTAGCACGTCATGAACAAGCGGCAATCCATGCTGCAGAGGGATATTCAAAGGCTACCGGTAAAGTTGGTGTCGCCATGATCACCTCAGGTCCAGGTTTTACCAATGCCGTCACAGGCCTTGCAGATGCCTATATGGATTCTATTCCTATGGTCGTCATCTCAGGACAGGTCCCTATGTCTTTGATCGGTACAGATGCATTTCAAGAGATCGATGCAGTCGGTATCTCACGACCATGTACAAAGCACAATTACCTTGTCACGGATGCGAAAGACCTTCCTCGCATTATGAAAGAGGCCTTTTACATAGCATCAACAGGACGACCGGGACCCGTCCATGTTGATATTCCAAAGGATGTCACAGCACAAATAGAAGAGTTCGTATATCCGGACTCGATAGAACTTGAGACATATAAACCAACAGTCAAGGGAAATCTGCGTCAGATCAAAAAAGCGGTCGATGCTATAGCTGAAGCTTCCCGTCCTATCTTTTATCTTGGGGGCGGTGTTGTCAATTCAAATGCCTCAGATGAAGTGCGTGAACTTGTCAACATGACGAATATCCCTGCCGTTGAGACACTTATGGCAAGAGGCGTCTTGGGTGCAGACAATGAGAACCTGATCTCAATGTTGGGTATGCATGGTTCATATGCTGCCAATATGAGTATGTCTGAAGCCGATTTGATGATTGCTATAGGTGCACGTTTTGACGACCGTGTTACTGGTAAGCTTTCTGAGTTTGCAAAACATGCCAAGATCATCCATATCGATATCGATCCGGCGAGTATCTCCAAGCTGGTCCCGACTGACTTCCCTATCGTCGGCGATGTCAAAAATGTTATCAGCGAGATGATCCCTTTGGCAAAAGAAAAAGTGGATTCTCAACGATATTCCCAATGGCGTGACACAGTAGCGAACTTTGACAAACTGCACCCACTCGCCTACCAGGACAGTGATGACGTCCTTAAACCTCAATGGGTAGTCGAACGAATAGGGCAGCTTCTCGGTGACGATGCCAACATCACGACAGATGTCGGTCAGCATCAGATGTGGACAGCGCAGTTCTACCCATTCTCACGTCCGCGCCAGTGGATCACTTCAGGCGGACTTGGGACTATGGGTTTTGGATTCCCGGCTGCTTTAGGTGTAAAACGCGGATGTCCGGACAAGGTCAGTATTAACGTCACAGGGGACGGATCGATCTTGATGAACATCCAGGAATTGATGACAGCAGTGGAGTATAAACTCCCGGTCATCAATGTCATCTTGAACAACAACTACCTTGGAATGGTACGCCAATGGCAGACAATGTTTTATGACAAACGCCATTCGTCAACAGATCTGAGCCTTCAGCCTGACTTTGTCATGCTTGCTGAGAGCTTCGGAGGAGTAGGGTATCGGGTCAAGACCAAAGAAGAGTTTGATACGGCACTTAAAGACGCGGTTGAAAAGAATGTTGTCGCATTGATAGACGTCACCGTTAATCGTTTGGAAAATGTACTTCCAATGGTGCCTGCAGGCGGGTCACTGTTTAATATGATGCTAGAGTATAAGGATAAATAATGGCAGATGAAAGACGCGTAATTTCTGTGATCGTAATTAATGAGGCCAGTGTTCTATCCCGTATCTCCGGTCTCTTTTCTGGACGCGGTTATAATATTGACTCGTTAACGGTCGCACCTATTCCTGAGTCTAAATACTCACGCATCACTATCGTAACACAGGGCTCTGTTCGTGTTATTGAACAGATCATCAAGCAGCTGCATAAACTTATACCTGTATTGAAGGTGTATGAGCATGAGAACCTTGTTGAAAAAGAGATGGCACTTGTTAAGTTCCCGATCTCGGAATGTCTAAGCGATATTGCCGCTTTATGTGCTGCTTATAACGGAAAGATAGTCAATGTCGGATCGGATGTTATCATCTGCAATGTTGCAGACGTCCCGCAGCGTGTCGATAACTTTTTGACCGCTATCAAGCGCTTCCATCCAAAAGAGATCGTGCGCAGCGGTGTCGTTGCGATGGAGATGTAGTGAGACTTTCCTTTATTGCAAAAGAGATCGGTGTCAGTTTTGAGGGTGAAGACCTGGAAATAAATGGTATCCATACGCTTGATGAAGCCGGTGCGGACCAGATGAGTTTTTTAGACAACTCTAAATATATCGCAAGCCTTGAAACGACCAAAGCTGCTGCTGTCTTGTGTAACGCAGCAGCAGCTTCGAAAGTCCCTTCAGGCTGTATTGCTCTGATTGACGAAGAACCCTATCTGAAACTGGCTTTGGCATCGAAACTTTTTGCTCCCGATGTCATCGAGACTGAAGGGCCTGAAGCTCTTATCGGCGAGAACACTTTTGTGGCTCCAACGGCTTATATCGGTAAAGGTTCCGTTGTCGGTAAGAATGTCAAGATCCTTCCCGGTGTCTTTGTCGGTGATAATGTCCATATAGGTGACAATACCGTATTGTATGCCAATGTGAGCGTCTACCGAGACTGTGTGATCGGGAAGAACTGTATTGTGCATTCAGGTACGAGCATCGGATCAGACGGATTCGGTTTTGCCCATACCAAGCTCGGTGAGCATGTCAAGATCTATCAAAACGGCAATGTTGTCATCGAGGATGATGTAGAGATCGGTTCAAACTGTGCTATAGACAGAGCGGTGTTTGGTTCGACAATGATACGAAAGGGCTGTAAGATCGATAATCTTGTCCAGTTTGGACATAATGTTGATATTGGCGAATACTCTATTCTTGTGGCACAATGCGGTATTGCAGGTTCGACACGACTTGGACGCAATGTCGTCATGGGCGGACAGAGTGCAACGGCAGGTCATCTTGAGATCGCACCATTTTCACAGTTCGCTGCTAGATCAGGTATCACAAATGATGTTAAAGACGGTTCTAAGGTCTATGGCGGTTTTCCTCTTATGGAACAGCGTACATGGTTGAAACTTCAAGCAAAATTGGCTAGACTGTTAAAATCATAAACAATAAGGATCTCTTATGTCAAAGACAATCGCTTTGGACGGTACCAAAAAAGGTGTTATCTCAGTAACAAAGATCGAAGAGCCATACGGAAAAGATAGCGGGACAGTGGCCAGTATCGGGATATCACTTTCGGGTGACGGTGAAAACCCTGAGTGGAAAGTTCACCTTCCAATGGCTAATCTTGATGATGTCATTGCTGCTTTGGAAGCCTTAAAGTAGTCAGCTTTCTTTTCATAAAGAACCAATTTCCCTTCTTCAAAGAGGGAGGCTTCTTTTTTCTATTCTCTTGTAAAAAACAATCAATATCTTTGCCCCTGAATGCTGTTTTACGGGAAGTTTTGTAGGGATCTTGAGTCTTATGCTCCCAAGAAAGGGAAACATGATTATATAGAGAAAGAAAAATTCAGAAGTTGGTCTGCTTTTGCAGATAAAAGAGCCATATCATGTACCTTAGGCAGTTGATAAGATGGCTGAAGACGTGCTGCAATAAGGTTTTTGATCTCTAGATCGGTGTGTGTCTCGTTAAATATCTTAAAATACCCGTCTATCAGATTTTGCTGCTCGATACTTTGTATATTCTTATCATCGGCATAACGTGCAGACTTGTTGCTGACATTGGCAGTATCTATCTCTACTTTCTGCGTTGGTTCAGGAAAAACTATCCCGGCACCCTGGAAATGCAATTTCATTATCGTCTCAATTTGTCAAATTTATATAAAATTATATCATAAAATGAACAAAGAAAACAAATAGGAAATAATATATTATTTTTTGTTATACTGAAAAGTCTTCTGCCTCAGAGGCAGAAAAGGGAAGGTTAGTAGTTTTTTGAAATAAAATCTTTGATACGGGAGATACCTTCGCGAATGCTTTCGATATCTGTCGCAAAAGAGAATCGGATGTAACCATCTGATCCAAAACCTATACCAGGGACAACAGCGACACCGGTCTCTTCTAAAAGTTTCTTACAAAAGGCCATTGAGTCTTTTTCGACCTCTTTTATATTGACAAAAAGATAGAAGGCACCGTCTGGTTTCACAACGGATATCTTGTCGATAGCATTAAAGAGTTCCACCGCCTCATCTCTACGGGCAGCAAAGGCTTGACGCATCATCTCGATATCTTTGTCTGCTGAGCCGTTAAGTCCTGCTATAGCAGCTTTTTGCGTGATAGAGCAGATATTCGATGTACTTTGGCTTTGAAGCTTTTTCATCGCATTGATAAGTTCTTTGTCCTTGGCTGCTAAATACCCAAAACGCCATCCTGTCATCGCAACTGATTTGCTGAGTCCGTTGATAGTTATAGTACGGTTGTACATGTCTTCGCTGATTGAAGCAGCAGAAGTGAACTCTCCGTCGTAAACAAGCTTTTCATACATTTCATCGCTTGCGACAAGGATGTCTGTACCGACCAATACATCGGCAAGTGCAGTCAGCTCAGCTTTGGTATAGAC
>JBFEIF010000001.1:0-53077 GCA_041553795.1 Sulfurimonadaceae bacterium | reverse complement strand
GTATCCTTGCCATCTTCATCTTCAAAATGCTTGATTGTATAACCTTGGTCATCACTGATTATCACATCATACAATGGAGTAGAGACAAGTACTTTTATGAAATCTCCCGCAAAATAGTTTAAAATCAATAGGCCGCCAAACTGATTGTCTTTTTGTATTGGCAAAACGGCTCTTAGTGTTGGCTTATAAGGGAATTCTATTTTTCCTTCTTCTTGATTTAAATCTAGTTTAGAAAACCAAACTTTTCCCAGTTCTTTTGATTTTGAATCAATAAAATAGTCTCTGTCGGATTTATTTTGTAATTTATTTTCAGGAACCACATAAGGGGCTGAGGCAGATTTTAGTTTATCAACTCTGATTTTTTCAACGCCGTTTTTATCAATATATCTAAGTTGCATATAGTCTTCATTAGCTCTTATGTGCGCCAAAAAAAAATTTTCTAACAAATATCTATTCTCACCATTATCTAAATATCTCTGAAAGAATATTGACTCTTTTACCGCCATGAGAACATTTTCAGAGTGTTGAAGAATAGACTTTAGAAAAGCCTCATTTTCAGCTAATTCACTAACGCCGTTTTGTATTGCCACCTTTTGGGCATTATGCTCAAAAAAAAACTCTTCTATTAACATCATAGATAATGACAGTACCAGTGAAAAGGATATGAATATTATAAAGATTTTAATTGTTTGTTTATTTTTTACGTTAATCATTTAATATGCCACTCCACTCTCTTTTTATTACGATCTTATCTCTGCATGACAAAGATTTGAATACTTTCTCTCATAATTGACTATCGATTAATCAGTTAACATCTCGTTTTTTAAACGCGTTTCATTATATCTTTTTTCATCCTGGTTTGTTAATATTTTTGAAACAATACTGAGAGTTTTTATAACTTATACTGTCGGCCTTGGATATTATGTTACTCAGTCATTGAGTTTTCTTCACTGTAAGTTTGTCAATGTGTCAGATTAATTATATTTGATTAGGATGAAGAAATGCTATACTATGTCAGGCAATCTAGTTCTTTAAAGCAAGATATTGTATTAGATACGTGGTAATAAGATGAAAGATCATTATGGAGTGAGGTTATAGATGTCCGATGAAAAGCAGGTTATACTAGTAGTAGATGACACCCCGGAAAATATTGATATTCTTGATGCTGTTTTACATGACATCTATACAGTCAAAGCAGTACGAAGTGGGAAACAAGCACTTAATCTTCTTAAAAAAGACCCCAAACCTGATATGGTCCTTCTTGACATCATGATGCCTGAGATGAATGGATACGAAGTGTGTAGACAGATGAAAAAGGATCCACGCACTGCAGATATACCGATTATTTTCATTACAGCGCTCAGTGACCGGGAAGATGAAAAGAAAGGTCTCAATCTGGGTGCCGTTGATTATATTACCAAACCAATCAATCCTTCCATAACGAAGGTGCGTATAAAGACCCATTTATCACTGCATAATCAGAACCTTGAACTCGAAAAAAAAGTGCAAGAGCGAATAAAAGAACTTAATGAGACACGTCTGTCAATTATACGCCAACTCGGACGTGCGGCAGAGTTCAAAGATAATGAGACAGGATTGCATATTATCCGTATGAGCCATTATGCCTCTTTGATTGCCGAGTCCATGTCTGGAGGGCCTAATGAGTGGACCAATCTCATGTTCCAGGCGGCTCCGCTGCACGATGTCGGAAAGATTGGTATCCCCGATAAGATCATGCTAAAACCTGGTAAATTAGACGATGATGAATTTAGATTGATGCAAAAACATCCCCTATACGGTGCAGAAATCATTGGTGAGCATGAAGCAAAGCTCTTGATTCTGGCTAAAGAGATCGCCCTCACCCATCATGAAAAGTTTGATGGCTCAGGGTATCCCCATGGGTTGGCAGGTGAGGATATCCCCATTAGCGGAAGGATTGTGGCCATTGCGGATGTATTTGATGCCCTTATGAGCAAACGGCCTTATAAAGAGGCCTGGACAATAGAAAAGACTTTGGCTTATATCAAAGAGAACTCCAATAAACATTTCGATCCCGTTGTTGTAGAACATTTTTTGAAAGTACTGCCCGAAATACTCAAGATCAACGAAAAGTTTGCTGAAACAGCTGGCTCTTTAAATAACAGCGTTCTATGATTGGAGGATGGCAATAAGATGAAACACGTTGATTTATCGCTTCTGATAGTAGAAGATTCCAGTACAGTAAATGGTGCGCTGTGCGAAGCTCTTGAGAAATCAAATATGCCTCATTTTGATCTTCACAGTGCCCTGACGCTTGTGCAAGCCAAAAGTATTATTGAAACTCAAAAAATCGACTACATCATTTTAGACCTAGAGCTTCCCGATGGAACGGGGGAAGAGTTGATCCACTATATCAAATCTCTTGATATCAATAAAGCAACAAGAGTAATCGTATTAACCGGGAATGTGGAAAAAAACCGCCGCGACAGACTCTTCCAAATGGGAATCATCGACTACCTTTCCAAAGACAATCCTATAAACTTTCTTACAAATGAGATCATTAAAACTATCAATCATCATATCGATAATAAAGATGCACGTATCCTTGTTGTTGATGATTCCAAAGTCTATCTGAAACAGGTGGAAACTATCCTGCGCAACCAAAACTATATAGTAGAGACTTGTCTACATAGTCAAGATGTTTACAGTACTTTAAAAAGGGACCCATTCAATTTACTCATCACTGACGTGGAGATGTCTGAAATCAATTGTCTGGAACTGCTTCGTCAGATACGTGAGGATAATGAACTTTTGGATCTGCCTATCATCTGTATCTCAAATACGACAAACCAGAACTTGATTGCCCAACTGCTTAAGAGTGGAGCAAATGATTTTCTTGTAAAACCCTTTTCCGTTGAAAACTTGCTACTGAAAGTCGATGTGGCGATCTATTTATACAAAAGACAGCGTAAACTGAGCGAACTCAATCACTTTTTACAAGACGAGATCAGACGGAAACTTGAAGAATTACGTAAAAAAGACAAGCTTCTTGAACTTGAGAACCGTCATGCTCAGATGGGCCAAATGGTCAGTGCCTTGACGCATCAATGGAAACAACCTCTTCAAGGCATCAACCTTGCTGCTGATTATATCAAGTACAAGAGTACTGCGGATGAGGATACGGTTGAGACAGCAGAGATGATTCAAGAGCAGGTCCGTTTTCTTTCTGAAACCATGGATTATTTTAAACACTTTTTTAAACCGGTAAAAGAGCAGGAGCACTTTTCGGTAGTAGGGGCATTCGAAAGTGTACTAAAGAACCTTGGAGGTACTTACGAAAGTATCAGCATCATAGTTAACGGAGACAAAGGACTTTATACCAAAGGATATCCAAACGAATTTTACCAGGTGGTAATCAACCTCCTTAACAATGCCCAGGATGCCTTTGAAGAGCATCAGTGTGAACAGCGTGAAGTCAAGATTAACGTCGGTCAAGACAATCATCAGATAATCATACACTTTTGTGATAATGCCGGTGGTATACCTGAAGAGATCATAGGTACGCTGTTTGATCAATATATCACTACAAAAGGGAGTAAAGGAACGGGTA
The DNA here is from genome assembly GCA_041553795.1 of Sulfurimonadaceae bacterium. Lineage (GTDB taxonomy): Bacteria > Campylobacterota > Campylobacteria > Campylobacterales > Sulfurimonadaceae. The sequence continues at coordinate 49,488 of JBFEIF010000001.1, read as the reverse complement.
TCGGTCTGGACATCTCACGTATGATAATCCAAAAAGTCAATGGAACTATAAGTGTAGAGAACCGAGAGAATGAAGCATGCTTTACAATCTGTCTGCCTCTGAGCACAGACCTTCCGGAAGGAGCATCGCTTGAAAAAGAGTAACACGATGATGTATGAGTTTCCCTTGATCAGAGAGCATTTGCAAATGCTTCAAGAGGGCCGCTCACTTATCATCAAACGTTGGATGTCTGACAGTACTGTCATCTTAGCGATACAAGAGTACAGCAGTCTTACATCATTCGAAGAGACGTATGCGCATAATCTTTATGACTACTACTATAGTGTCGTCGAGGGAACAATGTCCCTGGGCAAGTCTCCAGCCATGCAGAAATGGCTGAATGATTGTCAAACCAATGATATTCCGCCCCACATCATCATCACGATTTTGTCAGCCTTTTATAAAAGCGCTACGGGATATATGATAGATCAGGGGTTCATGAACCATGAAATGTTTGACGAGATCAGCCTCATAACCAATAGAGACCTTTCTGAAACAATGCGCATATACTCCATCAAACAAGAAGAGAAAGATAAGCTCCTTAAAGAGGAATGGCTAGTATCTAAACAATACCACAGCGCCATAGATACTATACTTCTTGTCTCAAAAACGGATCTGGCAGGGAATATCACCTATGTCAATGACAGTTTCTGCAAGGCTTACGGGTACGACAGAAATGAACTTCTGGGCAAGAGTTATAACATTTTCCGTCATCCTAAAAACCCCACGTCGATGTTTTACGAGCTATGGAACACCATTAAGGCAAAAAAAACGTGGCAGGACACTATCTATAATTTGAAAAAGGATGGAACGGAATCCTATGTCAATATCTTCATTTTTCCGATTTTGGACATCCATGGTGACATTATTGAGTATGCATCAGCCCAAATCGATCTGACGGAGCTTTATACAACCAATAAGTCTATCCAGGAAAACAAAACGACCCTTGAAAAAGAAGTAGAAAAACGGACCCGGGAACTTAAAGAGTCTCAAAGGATAATGAGCAAGGCGAAAGAGACCGCTGAAGCAGCATTACAAAGCAAGTCAGATTTTTTTGCCAATATGAGTCATGAGATCCGTACCCCAATGAATGCCATCATCGGGATGACGCATCTCGTATTGCAGACAGACCTTGATAATAAACAACGAAATTATGCTGAGAAGGTTTATCGATCGGCAGAGATGCTACTAGGTCTCATCAACGATATACTGGATCTATCTAAGATAGAATCGAATAAATTGGAAATAGAATATACTAATTTTTCCTTGTTTAGCGTCTTCGATGATCTGCTTAATGTCATCGAAATAAAAGCCAAAGAAAAATCGATCGAACTTAACTATTGGATTGAAGAAGACATACCTTCAATATTGATCGGCGACCCCCTGCGTCTTGGGCAGATCTTAATGAATTTAGTCAGTAACGCGGTAAAGTTCACAGAAAAAAATGGCGAGATCTCTATTGATATACAAAAGCAAGATGAAGACAGTTCGTCCGTAACTCTCAAGTTTTGTATTACGGACAGCGGCATAGGAATACCAGAAGAACAACAGGAGACACTTTTCGACTCCTTTTCACAAGCGAATTCATCGACTACACGTAAATATGGCGGATCAGGGCTAGGTCTGGCTATCTGTAAAAAGTTAACCCATATGATGGGCGGAGATATTTGGATGGAGAGTAGCATTGGTGAAGGAAGCAAATTTTTCTTTACAGTTCGTCTAAAAAAGCACACCCATGAAGCAGAACCAGAAGTGAAACCAGAAGAGAGTGCTTTGGCTAACCTCAAGGTGCTGATTGTGGATGATAACGATACCTCGCGAAAAATACTATCTAAAATCCTGAATAGATTTTGCTACAGTGTTGAGGAAGCCAGCAATGGTCAACGAGCAATAGAACTCGTACAGGAAAAAGAGCAGAAAGGGTCTATGTTTGATTTTATACTCATAGACTGGAAGATGAAAGGAATGGATGGCATTATGACTATAAAGTCGATACAAGAAAACTCGAATGTCACACATCAACCAAATGTCATAATGATAACCGCGCATGGTGTCGACGATGCGTCTTCGGTTGCACACCATGTTCAGATCGATCATTTTCTTACCAAACCGGTCACTTTTGACAGATTATATGGTGCTATTGCAAATACCATGGGATTGCATTCTACAAAAGCAGATGCAGTTAAGCCGAAACCTATAAATGACCATCCTGAAATCAGTCGTCTTTACGGTGCTCATATTTTATTAGTCGAAGACAATGAATTGAATCAAGAACTTGCCATTGATCTTCTGAATTCAGTCGGCATAAGCGTCACCCTGGCTAATAATGGACTCGAAGCTCTTCAAGCTGTTCAGGACGCTAATTTTGATGGCATACTAATGGATTGCCAGATGCCGGTGATGGACGGCTATAAAGCAACGGAAAAGATTCGTGAACAAGAAGAATTCAAGTCAATACCTATCATTGCTTTGACCGCCAATGCTATGGCAGAAGATAGGAAAAAGGCCATCACCGCAGGAATGGATGATATGATCATCAAGCCAATTAATCCATATGATATGTTCAATACGATGCTAAAATGGATTTCACTTTCCACGCCTGCAGGTACAAAGCGTCTTTCTCCGATATCCAACGATGATATTGAATTGCCCATGATTGAGGGCATTGATCTTGCCAAAGGTATGGCCATAACACAAAACAAAAAAGGACTTTACCTAAGGTTACTAAAAAAGTTTAAGACCTCTCAGCGTGACTTCATACAAAAATTTGAAGAGGCGGTTGAATCTGACAAAATGTCTAAGGCCCTTCTATTAGCACATACTTTGAAAGGAACCGCAGGAAATATCGGTGCAACAGAACTTTTTGAATCGGCATCAACTTTGGAACAGCTATGTAAGAGTAAGGCAGAAAAAAGTGCAATCACAGACCACGTCGGCAGGCTGGTGAAAATTTTCCATCCACTTATAGAAGCTTTGGAAGAACTTGATAAAGATGAGAATACTGTATCTGAAGAAATATCATTGGATATAAGTGAAGTGATGCAAAAACTGGATAGTCTACAAGAACTTATTGAAAATTATGATACGCAGGCCCTCGAATTGATTGAAGAATTAAGCAGTGTATCCATCATCAAAAGACATAATGATATTTACAAGACACTTGCTTCAGCTTTAAGTCTTTTTGATTTTGATGAGGCCAAAGCACTGTTGACACAATTAAAACTTAAAATAACTCATGACGGAGAAACAATAAATGGATAACAAAAAACAGACGGTACTCGTTGTTGACGATGTGACAGAGAACATTGACATCTTAACAAATATTCTACGAGAAGACTATATCGTCAAAGCTGCTAAGAGTGGACAACAAGCACTAAAAATCGTGAGTATGGAAAACAAGCCGGATATGGTCCTTTTAGATATCATGATGCCGGAGATGGATGGATACGAGGTAATAAAGCAGCTAAAGGCAGATGAGGAGACAAAAGACATTCCTGTTATCTTTATCTCAGCACTTGGTGAGATAAAAGATGAAACCTATGGATTTTCCCTGGGTGCAAAAGATTATATAATAAAGCCCGTCAACCCTTCTATTGTAAAGGCCAGGGTCCAGACCCATCTTACACTTTATAAACAGCGTCAAATACTCGAAGAAAAGAACAAAGAGCTTGAAAAAGTTGTTCGTGTCCTTGAGAACAAACTGTCACGCTCTTCCACACCTAAAAGCAAGAAAGAAGCCTTATCCAAGACTATGCAAGAAGATGAAACTGAGGAGTACTTCCTTGATGACCATCGTCAAGATCTAGATGACCTTATCGGAGATATTGACAGTGTAATCAACTTTATTATTTTGCGTAATCGTTTTGAGGCTGATTACTTTCAAAGAGCAGGCCAACTCCTTGGAGCATATGCTCATATACTGTGTTTATACCCAATATCTATACGGCTTGGAAATGGGTTAAGTGAGTTTGCGAATGTGCTTAGGAACGACGATCTTCAGCCAGAACAGCAGAACCTTGAATTTGCATTAGGGTGTATGGAAAGTCTTATCTATACTCTTGACAGCTGGCATAGTCAGGTCTTTAGTAATAAGCTTAAAGATCCGAATATCTTTGACAATTCCATGTTGGCAGATATGGATACCATTAAAAAAGCGCTTGAAAATGATTATGATGATGAGGGTGGAGATATGGAGTTTTTTTGATCCGTGTATACAGAAGAAGAATCACGGCTGGCAAAAGCCATCAATCCTTCATCTTAAAAGCACTAGACTATTAGGAAGTTAATAGTGCCATGCATGTATTAATACGATAAAACTAAAACTAAAGAAATAACACAATGAAGATACAAAAAATTTTAAGAGCGTCCCATTCCTTCGAAGAGGAAGAAAAGCTGTTGCAATACAAAATAGAGGTACTTGTACTGCTGACTATGTTGACGGGACTAGTTGCCTTTATTATGGGAATGATCAGATTCTTTGAAGGCAATTATATCCAGACCATAGCTGATGTCATTTTTACAATAATTATTTTCTTGTGTTACGGTCTTCTTCGATATTCAAAAAACAATTATACTCTTGTATCTAAGATACTTATAAGCAGTGGTGCCCTCATTGTCTTCTTAGTTATGCATACAGCCCAGAACAGTGAGGCCAGGATCATGTGGATCGGGATTGAGACTATTATGATCTTCTTATTGCGGGATAGAAAGGAAGGTATGATTTGGACACTTATCTTGCTTTCGGGATTAATATTCTTACCCCTGCTGATCCCAGGTGTGTTTCATCTTTCAAGAACTGATTATTTTATTGTCATTTTTAATGTTATCTTGATCGCTGGCGCCATGCACTGGTATGAGATGATCAAAGAGTATAGCGAGGCAAATCTTATTATAAACAATGCTCTTTTGGAAACAAAAGTGAAAGAGCGTACAAATGACCTGCTTGAAGCCAAAGAGGTGGCAGAAAAAGCTCTTCGTATCAAATCAGAGTTTATTGCCAACATGAGTCATGAGATAAGAACACCTATGAATGTTATTATAGGTATGAGTAACCTTGCACTTCAAACCGAATTGCAACCGAACCAGAAAAACTATATCTCTAAAGTTCACGATTCCGCAGAATCGCTTCTGGAAATAATTAACGATATTCTTGACTTTTCAAAAATCGAATCGGGGAAACTGCAACTTGAACATATTGATTTCAACCTGTCTAATGTTATGGATGAGCTTGAGAACCTGATAAAATATGATGCGCTGGAAAAAGGCTTGGCCTTTAGTGTCAATATCGAAGATGATGTGCCTATGTTTCTCATCGGTGACCCGCTGAGGCTTCGGCAAGTTCTTATAAACCTCTGCAGTAATGCCCTTAAGTTTACTGACAAAGGTGAACTCAGGATAGATCTAAAAGTCAAACAAAGCGACCCAGAAAGTGTGTCTCTACTGTTCAGTGTCACTGACACCGGTATAGGACTAAACCCAGAACATCATAAAAATTTATTTGACGCGTTTGCTCAGGCCGACAGTTCGACTACCAGAAAGTATGGCGGTACAGGCCTTGGACTAACCATTTGCAAGAAGATGGTAGATTTGATGGGCGGAGATATCTGGGTGGATAGTGAGCCAGGAAAAGGAAGTGTCTTTTCTTTCACTGTTCATTTGGACAAGCAAAAGAACCAAATACAAGCTGTCCATCAAAAACAAGACAATATATCACTAGAGAAAGCATTGTTAAAGCTTCAAGGTGCGCATATATTAGTTGTAGAGGATAATGCACTAAACCAGGAGGTGGCGATAGATCTTCTTAATGGGAACGGGATGATTGTCACTGTCGCGAATAATGGAGAAGAAGCTTTGTCCATACTTGAGAACAAAACGTTTGACGGGGTACTGATGGATTGTCAGATGCCGGTTATGGATGGTTATGCGACGACACGTAAGATCCGTGCACAACAGAGGTTTAAGTCACTTCCAGTCATCGCACTGACCGCCAATGCGATGAAGGGAGATAGAGAGAAGGTGTTAGAGTCCGGTATGAATGACCACATCTCCAAACCCATACATCCAAACGAAATGTTTACTGTTATGAGTAAATGGATCAGCCCTTCAAAGCTGCATGAAAAGACAGAAGTCAGAAGCCCAAAAAAGAAGCCTGAGCTATCCTTTGCCGACTTACACGGGGCGCATATCTTACTCGTTGAGGACAACACCCTCAATCAGGAACTTGCCGTCGACTTTCTTAACGAGATCGGTGTCAGTGTTACTGTGGCGAATAATGGTAAAGAAGCACTTGACATTCTGCAAAACGAGCCCTTCGATGGGATATTGATGGATTGCCAGATGCCGATTATGGACGGATACGAAGCGACACGTAAGATTCGTGAACAAGAAAAATTCAAAGGACTTCCGATCATCGCATTGACAGCCGATGCAATGCAAGAAGACATAGAGAAGACGCTTTTATCAGGGATGAATGATCACATAATCAAACCCATCAATCCTACTGCGATGTATCAGACCATGAGAAAATGGATTTCATCTTCTACTTTGGAAAATTCGGTTGTAGCCAGAACTGACAATAAGAATGAGAAGCGAATCGAGATTCCCGATATCGAAGGAATAGATATAATAAAAGGACTTATCACTACCAATGGGAACGAAAAGCTATACCTAAAACTATTGAGAAAGTTCATAACTAATCAGAGTGATTTTACACGTCAGTTTCAATTGGCATTTGAGACAGAAAACATTCAGATGGCGATACGGATCGTACACACATTAAAAGGGTTAGCGGGAAGTATCGGTGCGGGTGAACTGCAAGAGGCTGCTTTAATACTTGAAAAATCCGTCAAAGATCATGATGACGTCAGATCAATAGAAAATAATTTCGAAAATGTCGTTAAATTACTTGATCGATTGATAAAAGAACTTACAGAAAAGATAAAACAATATGATCTTACGCATACCGATATCTCGTATCAGCATAATCCTTCACAAATCCAAAGGAATGAGCTTCACGATATTGACAATCTACTAAAGCCTCGTCTAGAGGAACTTAGAGAGCTGATAAAGGAGAGTGACACCAGTGCAAAGAGTATTTTAGAAGAGCTGCGCATACTCGACAGCAATGTACTTTACCGTAACGATATAGATGCTGTTTTACAAGACTTGGAGAATTATAATTTTGATGATGCACTCGAAAAACTGGATGCTTTTTTATCTGAGTTGAACTGATTCAATAATTATTGTCTTCTTTGTATCATATTGATAAATGGAGTAGGCAATAATCCGGTTTTAAAAGTAAATCCCTACTTTTCATGAGTAGTTCCAATAGCTTGAGTATGGTTCAAGACGTTCTCATATTTACTTAATGGTAGCCTGTTTTCTTTTAGGTGTTTTAAACATGCCCACTCAAAAAAATTCAGGTATACACTACAAAGGTCATCATATTCCGTTTTTACATCAAGTAAAAATGTGAACCTAGCATCTCTGAGACCTTTGCTTCTTTTTTTAATTTGAACGCTTCTGCTTTTGCATCTAAAAGCACCGACACTTTTTTTTAGTAACCCCGCAAAATAGATAGTCTTTCTCTGAATTTAGTCACTATATATTCATGATAGATCTTAGTTTCATTATCTCTTTTAAAAATTTGAACACAATCATATGAAAACTGTTTTAATGATACAAAGTCTAAAGCACAAACCCACTAGTCAATAAAATAATTAAAGTTTTATTTTCTGATTGTCTGTTAAAGTTCGAGGTTTAGGGAGTTTATAAGTGGTGGGTCCAAAGTGACTCGAACACTCGAGCACTCCGTTATGAGCTATGAAATGCCAAAGTATATATTCGTTCTTTTAAAGAACATCTTATAAATCTTTCAAAAGTCAAAACCTATAGCCTACTAATACACCAATATGCGTGCCACCTGCTTCTGCAGAAGTTCCATCAATTGTAACCTTAGCCTTCGAATAACGAGCTTGTACACCTAAATTAATGTTATTATCAAACATCCAGTATATACCAGTATTTATCCATGCACCAAGTGCTGAATCATCTGCACTATCATTGTAATTAAGCCCAGTTATTTGCGTAACTGCTTCTGCATTTACTAGTAAAAGCCCCCCTCCAACAAACGCATTTACATTTTCATTGACTGCAAATATTTTTTTAATACCCACATCAAATTCCATTGTGGTACTTTTAACTCTTGCATCAAACCCTGAAATTCGAGTGTTATCCGCTTTATGAGAATACAACAGACCAACCACCATATTAACTGGCCAATTTTCTTCTTTAAAATCAAAATGAATTCCATATTCCGGATGTTGATCAACCGGTTCCCAATCATCTTTGTCTAATGACTTTTGACCTAAGAATAAATTTATATTCATATCGTCAAATGCTTGAATATTGATTGCAATCAACATAACTAAAAACAATGTCCCTATTGATTTCATACCCTCTCCTTTTGATCTAATATTAGCACTCATTCTATCACATGTTAATAAAATACGAATATAAATAATTATTATTAAATATTTTTTTCGCACACTATCCTCATTATTTGCATAAAACTCTTTTATTACAACAGCCCTTGCACAGTCTCTACTAATTAGCATAGCACATCAAAGGAGTTAAAATAACAAACGATAAAAATAGCTAAGAGCAGATGACTTGGAATGAGAGATTGGCATTAAAAAAACTACACAAAAGAAATGAAGAATAGACCATAAGATTCTATATTACTAGCGAGAGTGCTGACAATCGGTAAACGTAAAGATTTGAAAAAGGCTGAAAATGTTGTGTGGTAAGTGGTGGGTTCAGAGTGACTCGAACACTCGACCACTCCGTTATGAGCGGAGGGCTCTAACCAACTAACAGGATCCGACTAAACCATATACTATACATAAATGCATAATTTGTGTAGCAAAAAGTGTAGCAGAATACACCTTATCCTTGCAACTTGATCAGCTTATACTGTCTATGATACTCCAAGTAAGACTTCTGCTCTATATTTAACATTTTCTGAATCTTATCTGTACGTCTAAATGATAGAGCCTTCAATTGATCAGAAGATAAGGCCTCAGAGAAGATAATTTCCCCTTCAGAATTAAAGCTAATATATCCTTGATCAAACGCATAATCGTAATGGGGTGAGAGCAACAATCCATTATTTCCATCAAGACGTTCTCTGTTATTAGAAACCTTCCATGGCTTAATGTGGGAAGCTATTAACATCTTAGGCATTTCTAGCCCTGTAACAGCACATCTACTATGCCAATAATCCATCAGAGATTGTCTAAACTCACCCTGACCAATTCTACTATTAACAAGTCTTGCCTTCTCTGTCTCAGGAATGCTAAGCATATTAATGTCTTCCTCTTCCTTAGCAATTACATCAATATTCTCATCATCCATGAGGTTTAATAGATAGACCGACACCTCATCAGTCAATGGAAACAAATACCCGGTATTCCCTCTACCTAGGTTATTTAATGGTGCATATTTGTAATCCATCATAGGCATAAGGTCATCAATAATATCATTTATATCAATAGCTTCTTTAAGCTCAGTAAAAACCAGATCAGCTTTCCAACCCTCGCTTTCCCATGTATTATCATTATCATCAACAAAGGGTTTCGAATTGGTATATGCAGGTGCAATCACTGTCGATACGGCGACAATCTTTCGACCCACAGAAGATAAAACAATATCCCCTGCTTCTAACTCAGTCATTGTCTTCCAGTGAGATTTACTATGGCCGTTCAAATCTGCTTTTGGAGCCCATAAGAAACTACCTTCACTTTCTTCTTTATATGTCTTGTTCTGAAATACCCACCATATAGCCATTAATCTTTCCTTGTTACTTTTGTTATACGTTTAGCTCGTTCTCTTTCCCATATATCAACGGGGTCCTGATTAGACCATACTTCCATCATCTTACGTTCTTGCTTAGAGAGAGGTATATTGTAAGCCTGACTCATATAGAAATATATACGTGCAACATCACCTCTTATCTGAGGGTCTATGAATGCTCTCTTAGCCTTAAAGTCAACCTGGAATGGTACAGATCCATATTGACCTAATTGAGGCTCATATGCTCCGTAGCGATAATTAGAACGATCGCCGTTCAACTCTCCTACAGCAGGAACTAAATTCATCATGTCTGCTTCCATGATCTTAAACTTCTCAGACACCTTACTACAGTGCTTACGACCACCTTCTTTCCAGCATGGAAGATGTCTGCCAAAGTTCTGTGCAGGCATGACATGTTCCCATTCAATACGTCTGGCTCTATAATTTATCTTCCCCTTCTTTGTTATTTCATTGCGAGGTGTATATCCACAGCTGCTTCTATCAATCATATTGTTCTTATCTTTATAATCATATTTACAACCAGCATAAAATGTAACCTGATGATCAGCGTATATCTTTTTTAGTTCTTGCTTGGAGTTAGAGAATGATTGCCCTGCCGCGCTTAGTAGTGTTACAAGTGATAATATTAATATGAGAATGTGCATGTGTGGATTATATCATACACAATAATAAGCATGATTAATTTAGGCATCGGATCTACCAATGCCTAAATACTATTATGAGTGAGTATGTACTTTTACTTCTTTCTTAGACTCAAAAGAGCCTTTCTGCTGTTTATCTTTAACTGCAGTTTTAGCTGAATCAATTTTATGTGATTCACTTCTATGACAGTGATATACTCCTGTTTTATGGTTCAAATGACATCCTGAACTATCAGTCCCTCCACTATGTGCATACGCAGAAACTAAACCGAATACCAATAACATAACAACCTTTTTCATCTTTACCCTTTATGTTGATTTGAAACATAATATCATAAAACAACAGTTAACAACTTAAATGATTACGTATCAGGGTTAGGCAGGCGACGCTATCTCAAAGAGATGAGGAGATCTGGGTGGGTGGGCATAGAGCAACGCGAGTATGTCCTTCCCACCGTACCGACACCATGAAATAGGGAAAAGTTTAACACAAGGACAACATTAGGTTGCTATCATGATATTATTTACAAGATTGTTGGCATTACAACTGGTATCTCAAATTTAATTCGTGAGCCATTTTCTTTTTCATCCGTCACCTCACCTGAGGCCCCTAGCTTAATTCCAGCTACATTAATACCTCCACCACCTTCAGCCGTTGCGCTACCCGATGTTGTTACAGCTACATCAAACTTTATCATCTCAACATGTTTTGTTCTACCATCTTTTTTTCCACCTGGGGCATATTCAACATGTCCTGCTGAGCGGAAATATATTGGACAAGGATTTACTATCAAACCAATATCACCCTCTAATGCTTCTTCATTAGCTTCTTTTATTCCCTTAGCGATATCCAATATCGAATGCTTTACAAAATCTTTCAACTCCATCACGTGCCTTTTCAATTTATGAGATATATAGACTAATTCTAATCACTTTATCCTTACATAACCAGCATCTTGGAGCAAGAAGGTGAGAGTATAATAAATCACTCCGTGAGAACCAAGCGGTAAGCGATACTATATATAGATGTTGCTATGATGATTAACATAATGCCTAGTTCTCTACTGCGTTAAGAATGAGGTCAGCTTTAGCTTGGCTCGTTTAGCTGTTGAGAACTTTTCATTATGTCTAACGGAGACAAAGCTTAATGGTCACCATCTATTGATGTGAGCTTTCGGCTTTGGCGAAGCCTGTCTGCATAGCCTTACCATCTGTCCGAGTGGAACGAGTTCAAAGTATACGGTTCAAACCTAGAACTTCCAAGGTACACAGCTGTCCTGTCACTCTTGGAGTCATCGGTTATTTTTCGCTATTCTACTCGTTACACCTCCTTATATTGGTCTCTGGGTCTTTAATATCCTCCTTTCAAATAATAAGGATCTTTTTATATATTCAGATGGAGGGGGGGCATCTCTCAAATCTGTATCTTAAGATCCTATACTACTCTTCTTCAGAGAAAAATATTATTTCTGTATAAGCTAAATTGATATGAAATATATTTGTGCTAGACTACTCTATATCTTTAATTTTGAGAGAACTTCTTATGAACTTATATAGCAATTTATTCATATTAATCCTTTCTTTAGTCGTATTGCCAAGTTCGATTAAGTCGGCCGCACCTATGCTTGTTGGCACTCAGTACTTTTATGTAGGAGACTCAGATTGTACTAACTACGCTCTGCATTCAGGATCAACTATCCATTGTTTTACTGATAAAGTCAAATACACCGGTTTGAGGCAGGCTATGACAAAGGAGCAGCTTGAACTTTATAATAGTTACCGAGAAATTAAAGCAGAATAGGAGGCTGGGACAGGTGCCTAGTTCTTGAAGTCATCTTGAAGGTGAACTTTCTAATTGATTTAGAAATAATTGAACCCATAGTTATTTTAGAACATGTAGAAATTAAGGTGTCTTCTTTTATACTTGCATAAACCCACATATATAATATCAAACAACATAACAAGGCATATAATATGATTGACTATTTAAAGAAGAAATCTATTGCGAATAGAGCAAATGACGAAATATTATATGAGTTTGTTTTGAATGAGATAGAAAATAATACAGTTATCAAAGGTTTATGGGGAAAGGCCTTGGCTAATTCTAATGGCAATCATTCTAATGCTGAATCGATATATTTACAATATCGAGTTCAATCAATAAAAGATGCATTTACATCCTTGGAAATAGCATATCATGAGCTTACGAAGCCCAAGTTATTTCAGTATATCTCTGAGAAGCTCTTCACTGATACAACTTACGATATTAAGTTAGTAGACCATACAACAACAAAGTCTGTAGAGGATTATTCAACAAGTAAAGATGAAGAAGCAATATATGACATCGTTGCTGATGAATTATCTAAGGACATTAAAAAGCCTGGACTGTGGCTTAAAGCCGTAGAGAACAGTTCTGGTGATGATAACAAGACTTTAGCATTATATGTTAAATACAGAAGTCAATCTATCATATCTGAACGAGAAAAGATACTAGAAGAGCAATGTCAAATTGAAAAGCTTAAAGAGGAAGAAGAAAAGATAACTATACAGAAGAGAGAAAGAGAGAAAGAAAGAAAAAAGAAGCTTGATTTAAAAGAGAAAAAAAGAAAAAAAATAATTGATGTTATTATTTATGCAGCTACAATAGGACTATTAATAGCATATGTACAACATCTTAATGTTTAGGGAAGGAGGTCCCTATTTAGCAATATTTTCTATCATTCTTTTCTCTTTTATACGGTACATTGATTTAGTATAGAGGTCATCAGAATTAAAGAGTTTAGATTTCTTACTATTTCCCAGCACTCTCGCTTTATCTACAATCAGTAACATTATGCAGCCTTTCGAGCAACAGCGGATGATTTTAGCTTTGCTACAATATCTATACTTCTTGCAATTCTATCCAGCTTCTTGAAGTAAGTTAACTGTACGTCACTTAATGATGCATCACCCCTCTCTTCTCTTCGTGCGATTGCTGCATATAAGCGTTCTTGCTCATCTTTGCTCATAGAAGCTATCCGTTCTTCACGTTGAACTTTGCGCTTTTCTATAAATGCTGCATAAGCTTCAGGTTGAGTTTTCGAGCAAGGGACTGTGAAGGATTCACTTATATCACTTTCTATTCTTTCATGTTTATCCTCAAGATTATCTTCACCCTTTGCTCTTATCCTTAATTCTTCTTGTTCTCTATCCGATAGTTTTAAGATCGCAATAGCATCACTGGCAGATAGTCCTGAACGTTTAAAGTCAGATATAAATTGTTCAACAATGTCATAGCGGTTAGGCCGTGTGTCGTCAAAATCCCAGTCTTCAATTGATGTGTCTCCTGTAGCACCATTGAACGGATTATATGACGCTCTTGCTTTCATATCAGCTTCTATCTTATTGAGTTGATTTATCCTTGTCTTATCCATACCAAGGTAAGGTTTTCCATCATATATCTCATTTACAACTGATTCAGATAAAGTCATCATTCTCCTAATCGTATTAATATAATTTTTATTGGCACCGGTTCGAGCTTCAGCTTCTTTTCTGTCAATACCAAATTCTGACATTAACTTAGCTGCCAATATCGCTTTCTGCACTGGTGAGTTTTCTCTACCCACTTCATGTTTCATAAAATTGGCAAGTGGTGCTTCAGTAATAGTAACAGCAGTAAGTTCTGTGATACCTAATTCTCTTGCAATTCTGATGCGATGTCTACCATCAGATAATCTGCCATCATATATCTCAATTGGACTCGTGATACCTATCTCAGATATATTATGTTTAAGACTGCTATATTCCTTACCTGTAAGCTTGTGTGTTAATGAAGCTAGGCCAACTTCAAGTGACTCAGCTGTTTCTAATGTAATAATTTTAGTCTCAAGCGAACCCTGAGGTTCGATCTGTGACTGAACCTTAGTAGTATTATTAAGGGCCGATACGCAGTTTCCTGCTTTAATGTTTAGAGCACGCGGCTCAACTGTATTTAATTTATCCATATGATAATCCTTACAGACAAATATTATTTTCTTTTATTGGGAGAGAGGACTGCTAAGGAGTGTCTGATTTTCCTGGCCACCTATAAACCCTTTAAGAAGAAGCGAACCAGGAGGTATCAGACGACCATTGTTTGCTTCTTCTTAAAACGTTTAGTACATGTAATTATATACTGATAGATACACCTAATACAACCTGTAAAGCTCACTTTTACTGAGATTTAAGAGGCCATCTTCTCAGTTATGAAGCAGGTGCGAGCGTGAGAGATTCTGCTTAAGTTTTAATCAATTTGAGCTTGATATTTTATTCTGTAGTGAAAGGTATCACTGGTAGCTAAAATGAAATTTAAACAGCTGATAGAAGCTCAAGAGAGGAGACAGAAGTCTTAGAGCCATCGGAGTATAGAGATGGACTTATGAAGGCTGTATAAACAATGTTAATTAAACCCATCTCTCACAGCACCTACCTGTAACAACAGTGCAAGCCTTATCGTAGTCCACATCAGCTCGAAAAATCAAATCCACTATTATGAGATAACTTTAGTCGTTCTATAACTCCCTGTAAGTCTTTAATAAAATATCCCTTGGCATAACGGTTCAACGTCATTCCTTTGTGGGCATGACCCATTAGTTCTGATACCATATTTACATCTGCTCCACTTGCAACCAAGTCCGTAGCAAAACTATGCCTTAAACTGTATAACGTCTTCTTACCTCCACCAAGGGCTTTAGAAGCTTGTTTACTCACATAATTAGGTTGTAAAGAATTTATGGCTTGTAGTGTCTGATATGGATCCTCAATAGCCGAATGAATAGGAATAGTCCGATAACTGTTACTATTTTTCAGAGCAGTTCTAGAGTTCCGTAGATCAAAACATAATATATTATCAACAAGGCTAATAGTGCACTTGTAAACTTCTGACAATCTCATGCCGGATAAGTAAAGCAGTTGATATGATAAAGCCAATTCAGGGCTCTTAGCAGACTCCAGAAGCTCCTTTATCTCTTCCGCTGTCAAGGCCGATCTCTCTGTTCTAGCTTGGTGAGCAATTGGAATCAACTTTACTTTGTGGTTTTGTTGCAGCGTTCCTCTTCCATACCCATAAGCCAGTACAGCATTTAAGATCTTGATGTATTCGTTAATGCTCTTTGCTATAAGTCTTTCCCCCTGCTCAACCCTCTTTAATGTATGTAAGGACACTAGTTCCTTTAACGGCATGACCCGATACTTATGGATATTTCTCTTAGGTAGGAGCTGAAGTCTTTCTCTGATCAAATCTAAATCTTTATGAGAAATAGCATCCGTAATTGCGACAATTGTATTCATCACAGTGATGTATTCATTCATTTTAGTTGCCGTAATTCGCAAGGTCTTGAAGTACCCTAATGATAACGTGGACAACGTGGGTGGCATCTCTTTACAGGAAGAATTCAGAGAAGATAGGTCAGGTATTTGATTTATCTTTACCATTGTTTCAGCTGTTGCAAGTGCAGCAGTGATCTCCAAGGCCATTACCTTTGCTGTTGCCATATCTTTAGACAAGGTCTTTGTATAGGTAGGTGTAGAAAAGAATTCCTGAAGCCGCTTAGGTATACGTCTTCTATAGTGATAACTGTCATTACGCTTGATGATATAATTGCTCAATGTATGCCTTTTGTGTAGCATAATGTGTAGCAAAGGTTTGGGGAAAAAGTTTATAAGTGGTGGGTTCAGAGTGACTCGAACACTCGACCACTCCGTTATGAGCGGAGGGCTCTAACCAACTGAGCTATGAACCCACTTATTGTTGCAAGGCCGAGATTATAAGGTTTTATTTCTTACAACTATCTAAATCTAAACACGATTTAGAGGCATATGCAAAAAAAACTTTTTATTTGGCCAGAGGGTCTATCAAACGCCTGTCCGAGTTATAGTAAAAAGTGAATCTAAAAGCCAACAGGTTTTGCAAGACGGCGATGATGATCATAAAATTCACAAAACTGCTTCCCCCGTAAGAGAACATCGGCAAAGGCACGCCTACAACCGGTGCAAAACCTATCGTCATCGCGATATTGACACTCATGTAGATAAAGAACAGAAAAGAGAGTGAGAGACTGACTACCTTGATATAATAATCCTGGTTCGACCAGGCCATGGAAAACAGATGCAAGATCAATGCGGCGTAAAGGGCGACCAGCATAAGACCGCCCAAAAAGCCAAAACGTTCGACAACGTAAGCAAAGATAAAATCGCTCGAAGCAATGGGCAAGAACTTCATCTGCGTCTGAGTAGAGCCTTCAACACTGTTACCGCTAAGACCACCCGAACCGATGGCGATGATGGACTGCTGAACGTGATAAGAGGGTTTCTCGCTAAGAAAGTCATGAATACGCTTTTTCTGATAATCATGCAGCTGTCCGTAAAGCAAAGGTGCCGACAAGAGCAGAATACTTGCCAGACTTGCCCATATCTTCCAGTGTACACCAATGACAAAAAGTACACCAAAACCAAGAAGCATCAGTACCATAGCCGTACCGAGATCCGGCTCTTTTGCAATCAGAAAAAAAGGCAACAGAATAAAAAAACTCAATTTTAGAAAGTCTTTTAGTCTGTAACCGTCACGCGGCGGCGGATTCTTACTGATCAGATAAGCGAGCATCAGGACAAAGGCGGGTTTGATAAGTTCTGAGGGCTGAAGTGTAAAATTAATGAGAGGAAGCTCAAGCCAGCGCTTTGCTCCCAACCTTGAGTGACCCAAAAACTCAACCGCCAAAAGCAGGATGATGTTGAGCCAATAGATAAAGGGGATCATCCAAGAAAAACGGCGTATAGGAAAAAGAAAGAAAAAAATGAAGGCCATAAGACTCACAAGTACATAAACCATATGCTTGTGCGCCAAAGCAGGGACGATTTCGGCAATCAGCATCCCCGAAACAAGGATAATCGGCGTGATCAGTGCCATTAAAATATAATCAAAATGTGCTATAATCCGGCGATCTATTTTTTTAAACATGTGCGAATTATATCACTATATGAACCTCTTTAGTATGCAAAAAATATTTTAATAAAAATTTTCTCTACACCAAGGCCTCCCATGCAAGAAACGACGAACTTTATCTGTGAGACACCCGAACGGCTTGACAAGTTCTTAAGCACCGCTCTTGAGACAACACGAAATCAAGTCCTCTCCCTGATCAAAGAAGGATGCGTCAGTGTCGATGGCAAGGTCGTCACGAAAACAGGTCTGAAACTCAAAGCTGACCAGACACTGCAGATAGATTTTCCGGAACCTGTCATCACCGAACCGCTTGAGATCGACTTTGATGTCCAGATCCTCTATGAAGATGATGACCTTCTCGTCATCAACAAGCCGAAAGGGCTGACTGTCCACCCTGCTCCTTCCGTTAAAGAAGCGACCCTTGTCGACTGGCTGAAACACAAAGGTGTCCGCCTCTCGACAATAAGCGGCGAAGAACGCCACGGTATCGTCCACCGTCTTGACAAGGGTACGACCGGAGTGATGGTCATTGCCAAAAGCAATGAAGCGCATGAAGCACTTTCTAAACAGCTTCAAGACCGTACTATGGGGCGTTTTTACCTTGCAGTCATCAATATCCCTTTAAAAGAGAACATCATCGTCGACAAGCCTATCGGCAGAAATGGAACGAACCGTTTGAAGATGGCAGTCACTGAAGACGGCAAAGCTTCAAAAACACAATTCACAAAACTCTATCCGTCCAAGGATGAAAAGACCGAACTCATCGCCTGCAAACTTTACAGCGGCCGTACACACCAGATCCGCGTCCACCTCGAAAGCATAGGCCGCGGTATCGTTGGTGACCATTTATACGGATTTAAGAGCAAAGAAGATAAAATCAACGAGATTTTACTGCATGCCTATATATTATATTTCGTGCATCCTACATCCGGCAAAAAGATGGAGTTTATTGCACCTGTTCAAGACAGCATGATGCAGTATCTGAATGAAAATTTTGACATGGAGTTTATTAATGAAGCAATTAGTCCTGAGAACTTTGCTCGCCACTTTATTCTTTCTTAGCGGATGTACTCAACAGCCGAGTGCACCGGCTGAGCCTCAGATCGACCCAAGTCTTCCTAAGGTCAAAGTCAATGGCCATATCCAGACTATGACCGATATCGCTTTTGAATGGGTCCCCTCGACAGACCACAGAGTCAAAGGGTATTATATCTACCGCAGCAATCCTGAAGAAAATAATGACAAACTTGAGCGTCACAGCAGTGTAGAGAGCCGTTTTGTTTCCCACTACACAGACTCTGGTCTGAAACCAAACACTACCTATACCTACCGATTTTCCACCTATAATACCAAAGGTCAGGAGTCAGATGCTTCAAAGACCTTCAGAGTCACTACAGAGCCTGTTTTGGTCTCAGTCAGTTTCTTTGACTCTATAGGAAACCTTCCTCGCATGGCAAAACTGATCTGGCGTCCTCATGACCGTATTGACGTAAAGGGTTATGTCCTTGAACGCCAGACGGTTGAAAAACCGGATTGGGATGAAATCGCGGTTATCAAGAACCGCCTTCAGGCAGAATATATAGACAAGGGCCTTGACGATAACCGCGTCTATAAATACCGCTTACGCGCCTTGACCTATGATAATATCAGATCGACTCCAAGCGATATCGCAAAAGTCGTTACAAAGCCGATTCCAGCACAAATAACCGCTCTTGATGCTACGACAGCCCTTCCAAAAAAGATAAGACTTTCATGGGCGCCGAGCAATGTAAAAGATCATGCCTACTACAAGATCTACCGTTCTCCTTCAGGGTCAGGTTCTTATGAGTATTATGTAAAACTCAACGAGACAGAATTTGTCGATGAGATCAAAGAAGACGGCAAGAACTACTATTACAAGGTGACTTCGATCGACAAAGATGGGCTCGAAGGTCCGCAGCAAAGCACACCGGCACACGGAAGCAGTTTAGCTAAGCCGAACACACCGACTTTTATCGATGCAGTCGTCAATAACAGCTCTGCTGTATTGACATGGAAAAGCAACGATCAAAGAGCTAAAAGCTATACCGTCATCAAAACAACAAAAGAGAGCTGGATCAGCTCTACAACACAAGAGATCACCGGTATTAAAGAAGAAAACTATACCGTACAGGACCTGAAACCCGATACGCAATATAAGTTTCAAGTCGTAGCCGTAGACAAGTATGACATTATGTCTGAACCAACACAAGCAGTAGATGTTCTGTTTTCAACTCCCGATAGATAAGACTTAAATGCCACATATTCAAATCAAAGACTTCAAAGAAATCCCGTTTCCATTTTCCCATGAGGGAATAGAATTCGACTTTATCGCCGCCAATGTCAACTACCCTGAAGAGAGACTGATCTGTGCCAAGAGCGAAGAGAAAACCTTTTTGCTTCAGGTCAAAAAAGGTCAGGAAAACTGGCTCCTGAAAAGTGACAAGGTCACGCGTGTCTCTCCCAATTTCCATATTAAGAATGCTATTCAGGCCTATGCCGATAAAGCCGCACTTGAGATACTTTTTTCCAACCTCGCCCAAAAAGAGCTTCACCACAGGGAAAAAGAGTCTGCCCTCAAACCTATTGAGTTCTTTGCGAAGTCTTTCCCTGATGCCAAAGAGATCTGGGTCGAAGTAGGCTTTGGCTCGGGTGTGCATCTGCTTCACCAGGCAAAAGAGAACCCGGATGTGCTTCATATCGGTCTTGAGATCCATAAGGCTTCCATTGAGCAGGTACTTAAACAGATAGCAATTCAGAACCTTGACAATGTTCTGCTTCTGGATTTTGACGCACGCCTCTTTTTGGAGTTCGTGCCCTCAAACCTTGTTGGAAAGATCTTTGTACACTTTCCTGTTCCATGGGACAAAAAACCGCACCGACGTGTTATTTCCAAAGCCTTTATCTCCGAATCTATCCGTGCCTTAAAACAGGGAGGGAGACTCGAACTTCGTACCGACAGCGAAAACTATTTCGCCTATTCGCTTCAGACCTTCTTGGAGCTCAATCAAAGCGACTTTCAGGTACGAAAGAACCAGAACATCGGAATCATCTCCAAATACGAGACACGCTGGCGAAAGATGGAAAAGAACATCTATGACATCACATTGACCAACCATGAGATATCTGCCGAGATAGACAACAGTTTTACATTCACATTTTCGGGAACAGCTACAGCAGACTTGGAAAAGCTCAACGGTTCTACACAGCGTTTTGAAAACGGATTTATCCATTTTGAACGTCTTTACAAGATAAAGACTGGCGAATATCTGATCCGTCTGTCAATGGGTTCATTCGATAAACCGGAGCATCTCTTTGTCCTTATCAAAGAGGGTGAGACGAAGTATTTTCCATCTACACCGATCGCCTCGCGTACAAACTACCAATCCCATCTCAAACTGAAAGAGCTTTTATATGGATAAAGTCATCATCGCCAACGATCTTACCCTGTCGTACAATAACAATGAGACCATTATCAACCAATGCAGTTTTAATATAAACTCCGGGGACTTCGTATTTATTACAGGAGCCAGCGGTAGCGGCAAGTCAACACTCTTAAAGTCGCTTTATGGAGCCCTTGCCCCAAAACAGGGAGACCTGCTTGTCGGTGGTGTCCAGATGAAAGATATCAACAATAAAAAGCTTAATTTTCTGCGCCGTCATATCGGGATCGTCTTTCAGGACTATAAACTCATCAAAGAGTGGACGATTGAAAAAAACGTTATGCTTCCTCTGATTATCTCAGGGTATGCGAAAGACGTCAGTGAGATTCAGGTACAGAAGTTGCTGACCCATGTCAAGCTTAATCATCAACTTGGAAAATATCCTTTGGAGCTCAGCGGTGGAGAGCAGCAGCGTGTCGCTATGGCAAGAGCTTTGGCCCACAACCCGATCATCATCCTGGCAGATGAACCTACGGGTAATCTTGATGACTATTCGGCTCAGGTCATATGGAATCTTTTAGAAGGTGCCTGTACGCAGTTGAACACGACTGTCGTCGTTGTCACACACCATATTCCCGAGACGATGAAGATCGACTATACTCATCTACATATTGAACATGGAAGTATTTATGAAGTCTCTTAAGAACCATTTTTCTCTAATCGCCGCACTTTTCACTATCTTGTTCACCGTTCAGGTCTACAAGGTACTGGAGCGCTCTATCTCCTCTTATGAAGAGACGCTTCGCGCAAACTATTCTATCGTTATCATCGCGACGACTGATCTTGAAGAATCAGCGATAAAATCTCGCTTTTCACTGGTCCGTTCTCTCGAAGAGATCAGTCCGGAAAAGGTCATAAAACGTCTGGAAAACGAGATGGACAAAACGAGTCTGGGTCTTTTACGCGCTTCTCTGCCGAAGTTTTACAAACTCTCACTTGAGCACTATCCTCAGCCGGAAGAAGTCGATATATTAAGTTCGCAGCTTCAAAACATGAAACAGATCAAAAGGGTTGAAAGCTTTTCTCAGACCCATGACCAGATCTACAAGCTGCTGCTTTTGTATAAAGGTGTGACGCAGATATTCGCTTTTGCTATTTTTATCGTCACCCTGCTTCTGATCGCAAAAGAGATGCGTATCTGGCAGTTTCAACATGAAGAACGTATGAACATCATGGCGCTTTTCGGTGCACCTATCATGCTGCGTTCAGCCGTTTTGTTCAGACTGGCCATCCTGGATGCGATAATCGCAGCCTTGCTGATCTTCGTCGTCTTCAGTTTCATTGACAAAAGCGGCTGGATAGCACCCTACTTTGATGAGATCAATATCCATATCAGTATTTTTAATTACGCCAAAGATGGTATGATGCATTTTTCCATAGCCTTGAGCCTTTCCATCATCCTGGCGACCATGCTGATCATCAACCATAAAGAAGAGGTCTGATGCGACTGCTTCTTCTGCTTCTCTTCATCCTTTCTTTAGATACCTATGCAGCTGCAAGTATCGATTCAAAGATCAAAAGTACCCATGACAGATTGAAAAAGTTTGACAAGAAGTATTCTAAGGTCCATAAAGACTTGGCTTCAACGGCAAAAGAGATCATTCAAAAAGAGAGCTATATACTTGAACAGCAAAAAAAACTGCAAGAGCTTCAACTTGAACTCAGTCTGAAAGAGCAGAAATATCAGGAAAACTCTCAAGAGCTGGCTGTCTTAAAAAGCTCACAGAACTCCCTTCAGGAAAACCAGGAAAAATTACGCCAGGACCTTGCTTTTATGCTGGCAAAGAACGTCTCTTTGTCACTCATCCTTGATGATGAAAAAGCCAAGAACGATGAAGGCTTGATCACAGAAGAAGTCTTTGAGTCGCTCAATCAGATAACCCAGCAAAACATCTCCGTCCTGCAAGGAAACTTTTCTTCCAATACCCATAAGATCAAAGATATCCAGGCCAAGATAGAGACACTAAAGAAAGCGATCGATGAGATCGATAAAAAACGTAAAGAAGTCATCACTGTCACTCAAAAAGAGAAGAACAGTCTCAAAGAGCTAAAGGCCCAAAAAAGCAACTACCGGGTATCCGTAAAAAAACTTTTAAAGCAGCAGCACAGTCTTAAAGACGAACTCTCAAAGCTGAATATCATCAAAGAAGACGAGAAGGCTAAACGTCTTGCCAAAGAAAAAGAGGCTAAACGTCTTGCCAGACTTGAAAAAGAGCGGCAAGCACAGCAGAAGCAGAATAGCAATGTCGTCATCGCTAATAAGGACCTGCCAGACATCATCTCAAAGACAGATGAGTACCAGTCCGTTCAGACAAAAAGATATAACGGCCAAAAGACGATCTCGCCTCTTGACGAGTTTACGATCCTTAAAGAGTTCGGCCCTTATGAAGACCCGATCTATCATATCAAGATATTTAACGAGTCAATCTCTATGAAGCCTTCTACGACCAATGCAAAGGTCAAGAGCGTTCTTAACGGCAAGGTCATCCTGGCAAAAAAGACTTCGCTGCTTGACAATATCGTCATCATCGAACACGACAACGGAATGCACACTATCTATGCCCATCTGGATATGATCGCACCGACCATTGAAAAAGGAAAACGTCTTAAGCGCGGTTCTATTATCGGACGTGTCAACAATGAACTGATGTTCGAAGTCACTCAGAAAAACTATCATATCAACCCTCTTCAGCTCATTGCCCATCGTTAGAGTTTAATACTTTTCCATCTCCCTTTATCAAAGACGTACCAAAAGAGTCCGCCTTTGATAAATGTCTCCGTGATCATAACGATATAGATCCAAAAGATATCATTCGTCAAAGTACTGACATAGATCGACGGAAGCAGACGCAAAAAAAGAAGCGAACCAACATTGATCTTTAAGGTTGTCCGTGTCGCCCCTGCTCCGCGCAAAGCCCCGCTCAAGACAAAGACGACTGCCAAGGGGACCTGTGAAAGGCCGACCAACCTTAGATAGACAGAAGCCAGCTCAATCGTCTTGGCATCATGGGTAAAGAACTGGCAAAAGAACTCCGGTATAAAGACAAGAAAAAGCCCCACAAACCCCATAAATCCTGCTGCGATCTTTGTTACTGTCAGGGCTTCATGTTCTGCAAGCTGCGCATTTTTGGCACCCAAGCTCTGCCCGACCAAAGCCATCGCGGCAATAGAAAAACCAAATCCCGGCATAAAAGCAAGCCCTTCGATGCGCAATCCGACCTGATAACCGGCCAAAGCTTCCGTACCGAACTTCGTAATCACCATGACGAAGACCATAAAAGAGGCTACGGAGATAAAACGTTCGACACTTGCAGGCATGCCTATCTTGAATATCTTTTTCATACTTGAAAGTGAATAATAGGCATAGAACTTCAAGACTGAGCTCTCTGTACTGACCATGCAAAAATAGACCAATACATTAAATCCGTAGGAGATGATAGTCGCAATCGCGGCACCTTCAATGCCCATGGCTTCAAAACCGAAATGTCCGAATATCAAGATGTAGTTCAGAAGGACGTTTAAAAGTGCTGAGGCGATCTTGATATACAAAGAGGCCTGCGTCTTTCCTGCTGCACTGAGGGCGTTGAAGAAAAGCGCGTCCAGGAATATCAGCGGCATGCCCAAAGAAAGCGTTCCAAAATAGATGGCTCCGAGCCCCGCGACCTCATCACCTGTTCCCATCCAGATGTAAAACTGCTCTGCCCAAAAATAGCCTATCAGCAAAGAAAAAAAAGAAAGCAGCAAGGCCAAAAGAAGAAGGTTAAAAAAGGCGATATTCGCTCTGTGAAAACGGCCTGAACCGATATGCCGCGAGATGACGGCATTTCCGCCTACGACATAGAGTGTCATAACGACATTCAAGACCATGATAAACTGCATGCCAAGACCAATAGCCGCCAAAGCTGCCACACCTAAGGATCCGACCATGATAAGGTCTATCAGGACCTGCAGCATATCAAGCAGATGTTTAAAGGCTGCCGGAATAGATATGGAAAGTATCTTGGAAAGAGAGCTTTGAGTTTTTAAAGAGACAGTGCTTTTTAAACACTGCATCTCATTTTCTGAAGAAATATCGCCTTGTGACCGCTTTCGCTTATTTTGCAAAATAGACGTTGACCTCTTGCATCACCGCAAAAAGTTCTTCTTTCGTCTCACACTTCAACTCTTTTCGGTTCACCGGGACTTCGCCCACGGGATCAAAATCAAATACCAGTACAAAATATGCGATGCTTATCTTGTCTTTCTTTAGATCAGCCCACTCAAGCGAGACTTGCGCACTGTCGCCTCCGGGGACTTCGACAGTTGCTGCAGGATACAGCCGGGTAACTTTTGTCAAATCATAGGTTTCATTTTTATAGGTATAAATCATGACGGCATTATAGCGGATTTAAACAGTATCCTCTTCTTTGGCAGCATTCAAAACTCATCAAATAGATCATCTCGTATTAAAGGAACAAAGACAAACCCCGGATACTCTTTGGCCCGTATATGCCCTTGCGCGTCTTTTACGACCTTTAGAATACTGTTGACTATAGGTATCACCATCGTTCCTCCCGGTGAGAGCTGTCTCAATAGGGACTCCGGTAATTCGTCTGCCGCGCAGGAGACCAGGATCTTGTCAAAGTATTCACCCTGCAGCCCCAAGGTCTGTTTTGCCTGATGTATCCGTATGTTTTTAAAATCATACTTGGCCAGGTTCTTTTTCGAAAAGACGACCAGTTCTTCAATCCTTTCAACCGCATCCACCTCTTTTCCCATACATGCCAATAAAGCGCTTGTCCATCCCGATCCAGAACCGACGTCCAGGACCCTGTCCGAAAGATTGACCTGCAACAGCTCGAGCATAAAGGCGACTGTATAGGGCTGTGAGATTGTCTGTCCTTCTCCTATAGGCAAAGGACGATCTTCATATGCCATATAATCAAGTTCTTTAAGTACAAAGTCTATCCGGTCAACGCTTTCAAAGGCCTCGATTATCCGAGGAGTCTTCAAGACTCCGCACTGTATAAGCGACTTGACCAATTGCGAATTATTCATCATATCTCCTTTCTCAATCTAGAATAAGTTTCATCCCAAGTAAAAGAAGGTTCAATCCCATTCCGATCCAAGGTACCCATGAAGGGATCCGTATCACACCTTCAGGTGACGGAACTGATGATTTAATGCGTATCAGCGAAAGGTTGACCAGAGTAAAGACGATCAGGATAAGGGTACTGGTATAGGAGGCCAATGCTACAATATCAAATGACAAAGAAAAGAGCATCGTCACCAGCCCAACAAAGAGGGTTGCATTCACAGGTGTTTTCGTTCTAACATAGACCTGGGAAAAGACAGAAGGCAGCCAGCCCTTAGCAGCCATGCCATAGAGTATGCGAGAAGCCATTATGATCTGTATCAAGGCACCGTTGATAACCGCAAAGGTTCCGATTATCGATATAAGTACAGGAGGTTCACCCGTAAGTCTTTGGTATATATCCGCAAAAGGAGCCGTAGACTCCTGCAACTCACTCTGGCTTAAGGATTCCAAAGCGATAAGCACTATCAGTATATACAGCAGTGTCGATATCCCTAATGCCAATATGATCGCCAAAGGATATGTCCTGCTCGGATCTTTTACCTCTTCGGCAATATTGACCATATCCTCAAATCCCAAAAACGCATAAAATGCCAAAAAAGCCCCCAGCACGACAAGGGAGAGATCAGAAAACCGAAATTCCGGGATAAACGCAGTGAAGCTTGTTTGAGGACTGATGATCTTGTCAAAGCCGTAGTAGATGATGATCAACAGGCCACCGATCTCCAAAACAGTCAACAATGACGCAAAGACCACACTCAGTTTAATGCTGACAATAGCAATTGCTACAAGGATTGAGATCAACAGAAGTGCCGAGATATCCTGATCTATCTCTATGAAGTGATCAAGGTAGCCTGCGAAACCATGGGAGATAGCTGCGGCAGAGATCAATGCCGCTGTACCTATTAAAAGGCCAAAAGTGACAGAAAGTGTTTGATAACCAAGGCCTTCTTGTATATAGACTGCTGCACCGGCACTGACGGGATAGCGTGAAGAAAGCTCCATATAGCTTAATGCTGTGAACACGGCTATTATACAGGCAAGTAAAAAAGCCAATACACTGAAGTAGCCTGCTATTCCGGCGACTTTACCCACAAGGACATAGATACCGGCACCCAGTATATTACCCAGGCCATAAAAAAGCAACAAAATGAGACCGACGTCACGTGATAATCTCGTCTTACCCATAGCCCCTCCCTATTCTCCGTTATAATTTAATCATTATAATACAACAACCTGTACAGAAGTGATTTTTCGCTATGACGCGAGCTTCTATCTCTTCTTTTCTTGTTTGTTCAGACTCTTATGCATCTTTCCCGAGCGCATCTTCCAATAAGCCAAAAACCCCAAAAGCATCCCGCTTGCAATAAAGAGTGCACCCAGATAGTCATCCTTTTGCAAGGCCATGATTACCCAGCATATATCTGCAAAAAGATAGACGATGATCGCTTGAAAGGCCAATCCGCGGAACATTAAAAAGGCACCTATATTCAGCAAGACACCGCCCAAGATAGCCAGACTAAACATTGTATCTCCTTTGTATCCAGATAAAATAGACAGCACACAATAAAAAGGCGATGCCAAGACTTCCCAGAACTGAAGCAATACTCCAATGCGCCTCAAGGAGAAGCCCCACAACAAACGAACTGGATGCACCTGTTAAAAGAAATATCATATCATTATAGGCAATTACTCTTCCGTAATACTTTTTATCCGTTTGTTTTTGGATCAGGGTATAAGTATAAGACCAAAGCGTTGTTGTGGAGAAACCGGCAATAAAAGAGCCTAATAAGGAGAGATAAAAGTTCTCAATGACCAATGACCAGACGATAATACCCGAGCCTTGAAATAAAAAAAGATAGGAGAGACGGGAGTTTTGCATCCATTTTCCCAAGATAATGGGGCCCATGACCAGAGCAGCCGCACGAGTTGCATGCATGATCCCTAAGGCCAAAGGAATGGCAAGCAAAGAGGCATAATACTCTTTTGCCATCAGCGTGACGAGAGCATCAAAGACAGTCAATCCTACTGAAGCATGCAGCAAAATGAGATGCAGAATCTTTTTATTCTCTTTCAGATAGTTTAGACCCTCGCTAAAAGTCTCAAAAAAGCTCTCTTTGGTTTTTTCAAACACAATATCAAAATCCAGGCCCAATAGCATCATAAAAGCGATCAAGAACAAGAGTCCGTCAATAATAAATGCAATATTCACACCCAGTTTATAGACAACAAAACCGCTAATTGCCATACCGAGTGTGTACGAAAATGACCAAATGACAGAGTGTATCTCATTAGCATATTGCAGGTCTTTTCCCTCCAATATCTTAGGCAATAATGACATCTCAATCGTAAAATAAAAACTTGAAGCACCCATGCGAATAAATATCAGACTAAATAACAGCCACAGCCATTCTTGGGATGTGACAAATAAAAGTAAAAAGGTACTGACGACCTGTAATATCAATAAAACAAGCATAAGCTTTTTAGGCGGGAACTTATCAATAAAGACACCTGATATCGGTGCCTGTAAAACGCCCGGAAGAAAATGAAATGATGCCACCAAGGCAATAATAAAAGCAGAAGCATCAAGTTGGACCAGGAGTGTGTATATGGCGACATTTGAAAACCATGTACCAAAATATGAGACAAGCTGAATCTGACTCAAACGACGCAAGACGATTTCGTTCTTTAATAACTTGATATAGTGTTTCACAGTATCACTTTTTAGTCTTATTGTACCCATAATGTACTTATACAAATGGTACGGTTAATGCTTTGATTGCAAAAATATACAGAGAAGAGATGTAAGGACTAAAAAATATTTTTATTTTGCCGATATAATTGAGATATAACTCTATTTAAAGGCTTGAGACATGGAACTGTTTAACAATATTGCAAGACAACAAAACACCCAAGTCCATACAGAGCAAAAAGCTGCGGAGGCAAGACCGCTTTCGATTGAGAATGTAAAGACTCAAATAGAAACAGGTCAAGAAAGAGTAAACAGCGAGCATCCCATCACATCTGAAGTCGAACTAAAAGATCTAATAGACACGCTAAATAAAGCACTGGACCCTTTTAACACTTCAATACGTTTTGGGTTTGATAATAGTAACGAGGTCTTCTTTGTCTCTGTTATTGACGCTAACACCAATGATACTATACGCCGATTTCCTGCAGAAAAGGCACAGAGTCTTCTTGGCAAGATGAATGAAATAGTCGGAATAATCTTCGACGAAAAAGGATAAAAAATGGCTGGTACACTCAGTTCTCTTGGACTTGGATCTAGCGGCGCATTAAGCGCTGATACTATTGAAAAGCTTAAAAACAATGATCTTGCACTGCAGATCGATCCTATTAAAGCCAAGATAGCCAATACTCAACAAAAAACACAAGCCTATGACTTATTGAACTCTTTGATGACCTCTTTCAGTGGAAGTACCGATAGACTTGGCGGAGACCTTTTATATCTCAAGAGAAATACATCTGTGTCAGGTGATGGAGCCAGTGTCACCGCTGAAAACGGTGTTGCTCCGCAAAACTTTACCATTGATGTGACCACATTGGCAACAAAAGACATACAGCAATCGTCGACTTTTAGTAGTAACACTGACACCATAGCAACAGCTAATGATACTATCACCTTGTCTATAGACGGTCAAAACTTTTCTATTGATGTGACAGCAACAACAACACTCGAAGAGTTCAAGAACAGTATTAACAACATAGCAGGAAACAAGGTCACTGCTTCGATCATGAATGTCGCTAATGGAGACTTCCGGCTTATTGTAAGTTCAGATGAGACAGGCAGTGCACAAAACATCACCTTTTCTGATTTAGGAAACCTAAAAACAGGTGTAAACTTTGCGGAGACAGAGGTTCAAAACGCTGTAGACTCAAGCTTTAAATACAACGGGATCGCTTTTACCCGATCGTCTAATGTAATTGATGACATTACCGTTGGTGTTTCAATCACACTTTTAAAAGAAGGAGCAAGCTCAACAGCCACTGTTTCTCAAGACACGAAAGAGATCGCATCAGAGCTCAAGGCTTTTACAACTGCTTATAATTCGCTTTTCACTCAATTAAAAAATACGACTACCTCCGATGTAGACGAAGGGACAGTTGGGATCTTTAACGGTGAGAACAGTATTAAAACGCTTGCTCGAGAGATCAACAAACTTCTTTTCCAAACAGATAAGAATGGAAACTCGATTGTCAACTACGGGTTTGATTTAAAACAAGACGGAACGCTGACATTTAATGAAACGCTCTTTAACACAAAATTTGCTAAAGACCCTGACTTCGTTGAAAAGTTATTTAAGTACGAAACAGGCAGTAATGGAGATGTGACCGATGGGATCTTTAAACAAGTAGATGATTATCTTGATGAGCAGACAAAATCAAATGGTCTCTTAACGACCTTTGGCAATGGTCTGGATAATGAGTTGAAAGCACTTTCTAAAGAGCAGACACGCACCCAAGAACTTATTGATTCCCGGTATGAGACCATGTTCTTCCGTTTTTCTGCTTATGATAGGATCATTGGAAATCTTGAACAGCAGTTTTCCTCATTAAACCTGCAGATTCAGGCTGCTATCAATGCGAAAAACTAAAGGATTTTAAATGAATAATTCATTAGCGTATAATACTTATGCTCAAAACAATGTGGGTGTCGAATCTCCGCAAAAGCTTATTGAGATGCTGTATGAAGGTATTCTTCGATTTAATATGCAGGCGAAAAGGTCAATAGCTATTGAAGACATCGAAAAACGGACCTACTGGATCAATCGTTCTACTGCTATTTTCACAGAACTTTTAAACAGTCTTAAATTTGATATTGAAGGAGATGTCTCTGATTACCTTCATGGTCTTTATTCCTATCAACTACAGCTGCTCGGGGAAGCCAATCTTGAAAATAATGTTGAAAAGATCAATCAGGTAAACACCGTAGTAAAAGGTCTTTTGGAAGCATGGAGAGAGAGTACGCAGCTTGCAATGGATTAATCAGCTAAAGATCTCAATTATTGAGCAAGATGAGCTTAAGATTGAAGAACTTATTCAAGACCTCCCTGCTTTTGACTCTCTTGAGCAGATGACAGAAGCTGCCTATCTTATGCAAGAAGCCCATAATTTACTATCCTCGAAAAAAGATGCACTTGCGTCAAAACTTGTTAAACTAAAAAAGCAAAAAGAGTTTTTGAGCAGTACCCTGTTGAAGACCTCTTCTTTTGATCAGATCCATTAATCGATTCTTCTTACACCGCCTGCTATATTCACGATCTCTTCAACTCTATATCATCTTTTTTTAGATAAAATCGCGTCTATATTTTATCTCTATAAAGGGAATTCATGAAAAAAGAAGTTAAAAAAGTTGTACTTGCCTACTCTGGCGGTCTGGATACGAGTGTTATCTTAAAATGGTTGCAAGACGAGTATAAATGTGAGGTTGTGACCTTTACCGCTGACCTTGGTCAAGGTGAAGAGCTTGAGCCTGCCCGCATAAAAGCACTTGAACTTGGTATCAAACCTGAAAATATTTTTATCGATGACCTTAGAGAAGAGTTTGTAAGAGATTATGTTTTCCCTATGTTTCGTGCCAACACGATTTATGAGGGTGAATACCTTTTGGGTACGTCCATCGCGCGTCCACTTATTGCCAAACGTCAAGCGGAGATTGCAAAGATAACAGGTGCTGACGGCGTATCGCACGGTGCTACCGGCAAAGGGAACGATCAGGTCCGTTTCGAGATGGGTTATCTTGGCCAAGACTCGACATTGACGATCATCGCTCCGTGGAGAGAATGGGATCTAAACTCTCGAGAAAAACTTCTTGCCTATGCCAAAGCTCATGGTATCTCTATTGATAAAAAACATTTGGATGCAGACGGAAACCCTGCTGTCAGTCCTTATTCAATGGATGCCAACCTTCTGCATATCTCCTATGAAGGCCTGCACTTGGAAAATCCGAATGCAGAACCGGAAGACAAAATGTGGCTATGGACCAACTCTCCTGAAAATGCTCCGGATGAGGCTGAATATATTGAAATAGGATATGCTCATGGTGACCCTGTAACACTCAATGGAGATGCGCTGTCCCCTGCGACTATGCTAAAGGCACTTAACGAGATAGGCGGAAAACACGGAATTGGACGAATCGATATCGTTGAGAACCGTTTTGTCGGTATGAAAGCACGCGGCTGCTATGAGACTCCGGGCGGGACTATCATGCTGAAAGCCCACCGTGCTATAGAGTCTATCACACTAGACAGAGAAGCAGCTCATCTTAAAGACGAGATGATGCCGCGTTATGCAAAACTGATCTATAACGGGTTCTGGTTCTCACCTGAGCGTGAGATGCTTCAAGCCGCTATTAACAAGACTCAGGAATATGTCAACGGAACAGTCCGCCTTAAACTTTACAAAGGTAATGTAATGGTTGTCGGCCGTGCCTCTGCCGATTCCCTTTTCAACCCAGAGTATTCGACTTTTGAAGAAGATGAAGTCTATAACCAAAAAGATGCAGAAGGCTTTATCAAACTTAATGCACTTCGTTTTATCATTGCTGGTAAAGCGCGTAAAAAGTAGCCATTGATTTAAAGATGCCTGAACACTGGCATCTTCACTTTATCACATAGCTGCCTTTAACCATCTATAAGTAATATTTTATACCTAATAAACTATAAGGACTAAAGCCATGAGCACTGAAATGAAGAAAGTTGACCCGGAATCAGCTGAGTTCAAGACTGAACTTGCCAAGACCGTCAAGTTTACAGACAAAGTAGTTGAGCAATTCGGCTATGCCTACAATCCGGACCCACTAATTAACGAAGGTATCCAGATGGGTCTAACACGGAATAAACTTATCTACGACAAACGATACTGTCCATGTTTCTTTGTAACGGGGGACAAAGAAGAGGATCGTATCTGTCCATGTAAGCCTGCTATAGAGCATGAGATACCGAATGACGGTGTTTGTCACTGCCAGATCTTCTGTACACCCGAATACGCTGCCAACAAAGCCGCTAAAGACGAACTTGAGGCTGTAACGCATGAGCATTCCCGTGGGCTTACTAAACAGGAGTGTGAGCAACTTCTCGAACAAGCAAACATCGACTCAGATGAACTTCTCTCATTGTTAGAAGCACGTGACCTGGGAATGGTCGACTTTAATCTTGTGGATGTAAGAGAATGGATGGAGTACCAAAGCGGGCACATCAAAGGCACCAATGCATTGGTACCGACAACAAGTTTTTTCAATTCTCTGGAAAAAGCCGAACTTGACACAAATAAAAGTGTTATATTGTATTGCCATGTCGGCAGCAGAAGTGCCCACTGTCAAAGAATACTTTCTGACATGAATTTTAAAAGTGTTGTCAACCTTGCCCATGGAATATCTGGGTATCGTGGGGAAATCGTACGCTAGAGCTCGAAAGATGTACATCTAAGAGCAAATCTGCTAAAATCTTCACACATAAATAAACAAAGAGAGGGTTCCTCTCAAAAAAGAAAGAATATATAATGAAAGTACTATTGATTAAAGATGTAAAAGGTCTGGGAAAAGCAGGCGAAGTCAAAGAAGTCAAAGATGGTTATGGACAGAACTTCCTTATCGGAAAAGGTTTTGCCAAAGCCGCGACCAATGCCGTATTGAACCAGCACAATGCTTCAGAGAAGAAGAAAGCCGAAATGGAAGAAGCAGAACTTGAACGTCTTAAAGAAGTAAAAGTACAACTTGCGGGTCTCGTCACTGTTATTCGTAAAAAAGTCGGTGAGAACGGCCATCTATTCGGCTCCGTCACTAAAGATGAGATCGCTCATGCTGTCAAAGAACAACATAATATTGATATTGACAAAAAGCATATCGTGCACAAACTGGCAATGAAAGAGCCTGGTGAATACGAGATCGACTTGAAGCTTGGACATGGTCTTCATGCCATGATGAAAATAGAGATCGTTAGCGAATAATGTTCGACGCAACAACAATACTTGCTTATAAGGGCAAAAACAAAGCGGTCATTGGAGGAGACGGTCAAGTCACCTTTGGTGACTCAGTATTGAAGAACAATGCCACTAAGATTAGGACCTTATACAAGGGTGAGATACTGGCAGGCTTCGCAGGTTCCACCGCTGATGCCTTCAATCTTTTTGACATGTTTGAAGAATTTCTAGCCAACCGCAAAGGTGACCTTATCAAGGCCGTCATCGACTTTTCAAAAGCATGGAGAAAAGACAAGGTGCTTCGCCGCCTTGAAGCAATGATGATCGTACTCAACAAAGAACATATCTATATTCTTACCGGTAACGGAGATGTTGTTGAGCCTGAAGATGGTGAATTAGCCTCTATCGGTTCCGGCGGCAACTTTGCTATTTCTGCTGCACGTGCACTCAAACGGCATGCAGATATGGATGAAGAATCTTTGGTAAAAGAGAGTCTTCAGATCGCTTCAGAACTGTGTATCTATACCAACAACAATATCAAACTCCTTTCTTTGGACAATTAATGAATATGACACCTAAACAGACCGTAGCCTATTTAGATGAATATATCATCGGTCAGGACAATGCCAAAAAAACGATAGCCATTGCCCTTCGTACCCGTTATCGCCGTATGCTTTTGGATGAAAGCCTTCAAGATGAGATCATGCCAAAGAACATCTTGATGATCGGCTCAACGGGCGTTGGGAAAACAGAGATTGCCCGCCGTCTGGCCAAACTCTTAAACCTGCCTTTTATAAAAGTAGAAGCAAGCAAGTACACCGAAGTCGGCTTCGTTGGACGTGATGTAGAGTCTATGGTCCGTGACCTCGTGATGGCATCAATCGATATTGTCAAGAAAGAGCATCAAGAAAAGAATATTGAGCAGATCGGGAATTATGTCCTTGACAAGATAGTCGACAGACTTCTTCCCCCTCTTCCGCTTATGGCAAGTGCTGAAAAAAAAGAGGAATACACCCATTCCCGTGAACGTATGAAAGAACGTGTCATGAGCGGTGATATGGATGAGAAGATGATCGAAATAGAAATGCCAAAGAGCAGTATCGACTTTAATGACACCAATATGCCGCCGGAAATGGCGCGTATTCAAGAATCGTTTTCTAAGATGTTTTCCGGGCTTAGCAAAGAGGATCTTAAAAAAGAAGTCTCGGTATTTGATGCTAAACACATACTAAAAATCGAAGCCGGCGACAAACTTCTTGATATGAATGCCATTCAGCAAGAAGCACTTAAACGGGCAGAAGAAGGCGGGATCATATTTTTGGATGAGATCGACAAGATTGCAGTCGGTGCCAAAAATGACGGCCGAAGCGATCCAAGTAAAGAAGGTGTCCAAAGAGATCTTCTGCCAATCGTTGAAGGCTCGAATGTCACAACAAAGTTTGGTCAGATCAAAACGGACCATATACTGTTTATAGCCGCAGGGGCCTTTCATGTCAGTAAGCCAAGCGACCTGATCCCTGAGCTTCAAGGACGTTTTCCTTTGCGTGTTGAACTAAACCCTATGACAGAAGAAGCACTTTATCAGATACTGACACAGACAAAGAGTTCTTTGCTCCGTCAATACGAAGCGCTTTTAGCGGTTGAAGAGATCGAACTCAGTTTTGATGACGAAGCCATCCGTGCTCTTGCAAAACTCTCGCATACTGCTAATGAAAAGACTGAAGACATCGGTGCACGAAGGCTGCATACCGTGATTGAAAAGGTCATTGAGGACATCAGTTTTTCTGCAGATGAAAGAGCCGGTGAGAAGATCGTGATCACTAAAGAACTGGTTCATGCAAAACTGGACATGCTCATCGAAGATGAAGACATTGCCCGATACATTTTATAGAAACATATAAGGAAGCTACCAATGAGCGATACTAAATCAGGCGTTACTGAAGCGACAAAAGCTGGCTTTGTTGCCATAGTCGGGCGTCCAAATGCGGGTAAAAGTACCCTGATGAACGCTCTTTTAGGTGAAAAGATCTCGATGGTCTCTCAAAAGGCCAATGCCACACGCAAACGTATCAATGCGATCGTCATGCATAAAAAGAATCAGATAATATTTGTCGATACTCCCGGACTGCATGAAAAAGAAAAGATGTTAAACCAGTTTATGATGAAAGAAGCGATTAAAGCGATAGGTGATTGTGACATCATCATTTTCCTTGCACCGGTTACAGACTCCACTGAAGAGTATCAGAAGTTTTTAAAATTGACCAATAGACCACATATCGTCTTGCTCAGTAAGATCGATCATGTCAGTAACGAGAAGATCCTTCAAAAGATACAGGAATATCAGGAGTTCCAAGACAATTTTCTCGCTATCATCCCGGTCTCTGTCACAAAGGGCGGGATCGGTTTTGAGTCTGTCTTAGACGAGATCTGCAAACATCTGCCTGTCTCCCCCTATCTGTATGATCCTGAAGATCTTACTACTGAGATGTTACGCGATATCTACAAAGAGTTTATCCGAGAGGCTATCTTTGACAATATCAGCGATGAGATCCCCTACGAGACAGATGTTCTGATCGACAAGGTCGAAGAGTCAAAAAACCTTGAAAAGATACGGGCGACTATCATCGTTGAGAAGCAGACACAAAAAGGGATCATTATCGGCCAAGGCGGAGCCGCGATCAAACGTATCGGTAGAGATGCCCGCATACAGATCGAAAACCTTATTGGGAAAAAAGTTTTCTTGGATCTTTTTGTTTCTGTAAAAAAAGGCTGGACAAACGACAAACAATCACTTGAAGACATAGGCTATAAATTCTAATGCGTACATTTTTTTTCTCTGTATTTTTCACCTTATCGGTTTTTGCCAATGATCAACTCATTGATCTTTATCAGAAAGAAGGTTTTCAGAGTATTGAGAGTATCTTTGATACGGAACTGACGACTAAAGAATATTGGGAAAGAAGGCTTCATGAGGTCAATACTGACTTTGGATTTTTAGAGGGCATCAATTATATCTTAGCCTGTAACAAAGACAATGCCAGTCTTACACTTTATACAAAAGACGATAATAACAGCTTTATACAGAACACAAACTTTTCTGCATTTATAGGAAAACAGACTGGAGACAAACAAAGAGAAGGTGATCTAAAAACACCTATCGGTGTCTATAGAATAATACAAAAACTCGATAAAGTAGACTCGTTTTATGGACCGCTAGCCTTTGTCACCTCATATCCGAATACATTTGATGTTGTACAAGGCAAGAACGGTTCAGGGATATGGGTACATGGCCTGCCTTACAACCAGGAAAGAGATGATTTTACCAAAGGGTGCATTGCTATCAACAACAGTAACCTTGAGCAACTCAAAGATCAGATCAACTTCAAAGAGGCTCTCGTATATATTGATGTAAATGCTTATCCTAAAGTCCAAAAAGAAGAACTTATCACCCTGCTATCACAGCTTTATGCATGGAGAAAAGCATGGAAGGAAAATGATATCTCAAGCTATCTGGACTTTTATGATCAGGAGTTTAAACGTAATGACGGCTTGAGTATTTCACGTTTCAAAGAGTATAAGAGCAGAGTCTTTTCTAAAAACGAATACAAGCAGATACGCTTTTCAAAAATAAACATTGTTCCTTACCCTATGGCACATAAAGAGAACATATACCTAATAAGTTTTACTGAAGAGTACAATTCCCCGAGCTATCACTATAATGGAGAAAAAGAATTATATGTTCATCTTAATAGCGGTAAGTTCACTATTCTAGCAGAGAAGTAGATGAGATTTTTTTATACACTGCTGATATTTTTTTTTTCAGCATTTGCTTATGAAAATTTTGACCTCTATAAGATAAATGGACAGGAAAAGGGCCCCACTCTTCTTGTCTTTGGAGGGATCCACGGAAATGAGCCCGGCGGTTATTTTGCAGCTTCAATCCTTACCCAGCACTACACCATCACAAAAGGTACACTTTGGGTAGTGCCTAACGCCAATAAGGAAAGTATCTTAAAATATCGGCGCGGTATCAATGGTGATCTTAATCGGAAGTTTTCAACTATCTCACATATTGATAAAGACCTCAGTACCATACAAGAGATCAAGTCATTGATCTTAAACAAGGAAGTAGAACTCATTCTAAACCTGCATGACGGACACGGTTTTTTTAGAGAAAAGTACACCAATACCATCTTTAACCCAGGAGCATGGGGACAGACTTGTGTCATAGACCAGATCAGACTTGATCAGAACAGAAGTTACGGAGACTTGGAATGTATCGCACAAAAAGTCAGTGACAAACTCAATCAGCATCTGTTGCAAGATCATCACAGTTTTAATGTTCGCAATACCAAGACAAAGAATAAAAACAATGAGATGCAGCATTCCCTTACCTATTTCGCTATTAACAATAACAAGCCGGCCTTTGCTATAGAGACCAGTAAAGAGCTAAAGACAACGGCACAAAAAGTCTATTATCAACTTCGTGCAATCGAAGCATTTATGCAGATTATGGGCATCGAATACCAAAGAGACTTTGAACTTGATTCAGACAATGTTAAAAAAATAACAAAAAACAATGGTAAAATCGTAATAAATACCAAAATATCACTTGATCTGGATAACTTAAGAAAAAATTTAAGATATATTCCGCTACAATCGGATAAGAACGAGTTATACTTTTCACACCCCTTAGGCGGTGTTGTAGAGGGTGATGGGTTCATTGATATATACATCGGACATAAAAAGATTTCACATCTGAGTACGACAGCCTTCCCTCCAGGGAAATGTGAAGGTCCTTTTGAAGCAATTGTAGATGGAGAAAATAAATCTATCCATTTACCTTCAGAAGTTAAAATAATGTCCGATATAGTCTTTAATGCACCGCAGGGGTACCGGTTGAATGTGATCGGCTATACAGATCCTCGGTACAAAAATGAATTGGGAATAAAAATTGCTGAATCTTCACTGCTAAAACACTTTTCAATTGATCCTGAAAAGAAAAAGTTTAGGGCCGAGTTTTATAAACAAGGTTCTTTTTGTGGAATGGTAATTTTAAATTATGTAGCTAGGAACAACGAATGAAACAGAAGCAAGCCTTCTCCAGCACGATCTCGATAGATCCGTATAATAATTCTTTTTATACAGGTACAACAACACAGATCAAAGTTGCTGACAAACCTCAATACTTCAAAGATCAGTATGCAGTCTCTTATCTTAAGACACAAGACTTCATCACAACGCAAATAGCTATAAGCCAAAACATACCTGAAGAAGATATAGGTGATGCTATAGAGAACAAGATCTATGAGGAACTTGGTCTTGATATGGCGATCGAATATCAGATAAGTTTTGTCGAGTCTGCCGATAGTGCATCAGATGGGAACAAGAACTATCATGTCTTTGTTGTCGATCCTTTAAGTATCACTGAGGCTTTTGCTGGAGTCATCGAACAAGTCAAATATATAGACCAGATCACACCTGCACCACTTCTAATACGTTCACTTTACAAAAAAGAGATCATTGAAGACAGCGGTACCCATTGTTTCATCTATTTCCAAAGTGATGACGCCTTTCTTACTCTTTATGATGATAGAGAATTCTTGTATACGAAATCACTCAAATATTCATTTTCTCAGATGCATGATAGATATTGTGAACTTCTGGGTGAACAAATAGCGCTTTCTGAGTTTACAAAGTTATTATCAGAAGAAGGCCTCAGAAGCAGCGAAAGCGATAATCAGCAGTATCTTATCAAGCTTTTCGGGGAAATCTTTTTACACATAAATGATGTGATGACCTATTCAAAACGAGCCTTCGAACTTGACCGTATTGATAAAGTCTATATCGGTTCAGAAGTCGGTGCAATCGTCGGCATGGACGAGTATTCTCAGACATATCTCGGATTAGACTCAAGTGATTTTGACTTTAACTATGGGTTTGAAACTGAAGAATGGTATATAGATCAGTTACATCTACTGATGCAGCTGACAGCACAACTTGAAGTAGAAGACAAATACGAATGTAACTTTACACGTTTTCCACGTCCGCCTGAATTCGTAAAACGTGCCAGTGGGCAGTTGATCCTGACAGTGGCAGCTGCCACTGTTCTTGCTATGATTTATCCTGGTATCTATTGGACGCTCGATGGTATTGAGAGTATTAAAAAAGCTGCGCTTGAATCGGAATATGAAGGTGTGCATCTACAGCGACAAAACAGAGAGAGCCAGATCAAACACCATACTGCTGAGATGGAAAAAGTCAAGACTCTAGTTCAGAATGAAGTGAAAGCATTGGAAGATAAAAAATCCGTACTTACAAAGATACATGATGTTAAAGTCAATTATCCTATGAAGGCAGAGCGTATCAGCAGCCTTACAAAAGATTTGAACAAATATAATGTTGAAATGAATGAACTTACTTATTCAGAAAACAATGCAACACAAGAAAAAAGCTTTACAATGCATCTTTTATCAAGTAAAGATAAGCAAATCACGAATTTGATTGAATGGTATACCAAGACAAGGGCATCACAATATAAGTTTTCAATCAAAAAGATTGAATTTGACGAAGAGAGTAAAAAATATTCTAGTGTGTTAAAGGTGGTACTAAAATGACTTTAGAAGACTTTCTAGGTGACATAGATAAATCTTTTGCCGAAAAGAAGCAACAAGAGATATATATGACCTACCTTTTGATAGCTGTTGCTTTAATCGCAGCATCCTATCTTTTATTATGGGACAGCGCAGAACAAGGCTTTAATCAGACTCTTGAGGAGACTAAAGCAATTGAGAAGAAGCTTGCAGACGATAATAACTACCTCAAATGGAATCCTGAGACAAAGATATCACAGTTAAAAGCACAAACTGTTCAGTATAAAAAAGACTTTGTGACAGCAAAGGACCAATCTGAGTATATCAAGTACAAGATTGAACAGATCTCAAGCTTGTATTATGATGATCAGGCCTGGGGTGAGTTTATTGACTCCATTACTGAAAATGCAAAGAAATATAGTTTGCAACTTAAGTATTTATCAAATGACTTTTCAAATGATAAAAATACTTTTGGGCATGTTCTTGATATTGAAGTAAATGCTAGAGGAAATTTTCAACAGACAATGAAATTTGTTAATTCATTAGAACAAAGTTTTCTTGTAGTTGATATTCATGATCTTAACTTAAGTTCTAGTGAGAAGTTAGACAGCAACTTAAAAATCTCTGTTTGGGGGATCACATACTAATGAAAACAACACTCCTTATATTAGCATTATTAACAGAGGCTTTAGTCGCAGAGAATAACCAAAGCCAGGCGACTGCTCTTCCGGATCAGGCTACCGCAAAGACAAAAAGTCTTATAAGTCAGACTACAAATACAAGCTGGGTTGATCAAAAAATAGAAGAGATAAAGCCTCAAAGAAAGGGTCTTAACACGTCTTCTTTGGCAACAATGAAAAGCCCTTTTATCATCGTGAAGAAAAAAGTCGATCCATCTACACTGTCATCTAACAAAGTGGTCACTTCAACATCAGAGGCGACCAAGCTTCTGCCAACTAAAAAAGATATGAGCAAGGAGCCTTTGACACTGCAAATAGTATTGAATACTTCGGCTTTGATCAATGGCAGTTGGCTCAAGGAAAATGACAGTATTAGAGGGTATAAGCTGACACAGATTCAGAACAATCATGTTGTATTAGAGAGAAAGAACAAGAAAATAAAACTCTTCATTACACAAAAAAATGACAACATCAACATCTCAACAAAATAGGGAAGAACATGAAACAGATACTAAAACCATTCAAAAAGACTCTGCTCGGCAGCGTTGTAGCCGCGACACTTTTATCATCATCATTAAGTGCTGACTGTACTTATCAGTTGTTTACGATTTCATCAATCAAGGGAACTCAAGTTGGTGAGTTTATCGATCAACTCAGTGATGAATGTTCGTTTACTGTCATTGTCACAGACCCTGAAGCTGAGAAGCTTTTGTCAAAAGAGCTAAACAAAACAAACCTGAAAAACTTGACAGTCGATGAAGTTCTTGATCTTGTTCTGAAAGAGAACAACCTTTTTTACACTTTAGAGAATAATATATTGCATATATCCTATTTGGTAACAAAGACCTTTGATATTGACTATATTATTACAACACGTAAAAGTACAGGCACTACAGGTGTCACTTTAAGCAGTGGTTCTGCTTCAGAAGCACAAGGGAGTAGCGGGGCAGCTAGTAGCGGTGGAGCAAGTGGCGGCGCAAGTTCAGGTTCAAATGACTCACAAAGTGGTATCTCTATTGAGACTATAGATGAAGTCTCTTTTTGGCAAGACCTAGACCTTGAGTTTCAATCCATTCTTAACCGTCCTGAAGACAACTACAGTGCAGATGCACCAATTATCAATAAGACAGCCGGACTTGTCACAGTATCAGCAACACCAAGACAGATCAAAAGACTTGACGACTACCTTACAGAACTGCAGAGAAAAGCCAAAGCTCAAGTCTTGATCGATGTAAAACTTCTGGGTGTAAAACTAGACAACAAACACGAGACAGGAGTTGACTGGTCCCAGCTTTATGCGCTTCAAAACTTTACACTTAGCGCAGATATAAAAAACACGCTTAATGTAACTGAGTTTGAATCACCTAGTACAATTACCGAGATGAGTCGATTCGCTGGTGGTGGTCTTGATGGCCATATGATCAGTGCCGTAGGTGGAGGGACTGTAAATGAAGTTGTTAAGTTTCTTAAAACACAGGGTAATGTAAAGGCCATTTCCAATCCTAAGATCAT
Source organism: Sulfurimonadaceae bacterium (assembly GCA_041553795.1). Lineage (GTDB taxonomy): Bacteria > Campylobacterota > Campylobacteria > Campylobacterales > Sulfurimonadaceae. The sequence continues at coordinate 6,716 of JBFEIF010000001.1, read as the reverse complement.
GACACTTAACAACCAGCCTGCTCTGATAAGTGTTGGCAGTGAGTACTTTTACAAGATCCAGTCAACAGAGAATCAGCAAGGTTCAGGCGGTGGTGTAGCCAATACACTTCAACAGGACAATGTTCAGTCTGTATTTGCGGGTATTCTTCTTGATATAACTCCAGAGATCGATGATGAAGGACGTGTTACATTAAAAGTCAATCCATCATTAAGCGAGACGATTCAGGCTATTCAACCGACTGAAGATGGGTCGTCTCGGGAAGTCCCACCAGACTTGAACCGTCGTCAGCTTTCAGCTGTTGTAACAGTCCAAGATGGTGAACGTGTCATTTTAGGTGGACTTATATCCTCAAAAGACAGTATCAACGAGAATAAGATCCCATTGTTAGGCGATATTCCTATTCTTGGCTGGTTGTTTAAATATGAAGAGAAGATCAACAGTATTGAAGAACTTGTTATCGTTATTGAACCGCATATTATCAAAGAAGGCAAGCAGACTGTTTCTTTAAGTGAACTTGGCTATTCAGGTCTAAATGAGGAGCAACTCGATTCTCAAGCATTTATCCGCTCCGAAAATCAAGACGATCTGGCAGAACTGGATGCAAAGAATGCTGAACTAGAAGCTGAGCATCGAGAACGTGAAGCATCAAAGAAACCTGTCACTTCCGAATTTGAAACTGAGTAAATGAAAAGTAGTTTTTACCTTACTTCCAAAGAGGTCTTCCTCGATGTAGTGGATGCGAAAGAGTATGTTCAACTCGATCGTGTCTCAACACTCTATCAATCCTTAAAAGACTCTGTCAAAAAACCCCTTAAGATGATTTTGCTCTATGGTAAACCAGGTACAGGAAAGAGTATGATGCTCAATAAACTGTATGAAGACATCAAGGATCAGCAAAAAGTCATTATGTATCACACTCCTTTGGTTGATGAGACTGAATTTTTAAAATCACTGGCACGTGACATTTATGGGGTGCGTCCTTTTGAAGAGTTAAACTTCACACAATTCAATGAACTTTCCGAGCATTATGAATTTGAAAACACACCCATAGTCTTGCTAGATGAGGCACAGTTATATTCGACTTCCTTGATGGAAAAGATACGCTTGATCTCTGATGCAAGAAAGATCAAATTTGTCATTACGCTTCATAAGACTGAGAAAGAAGATATTATTGCAAAAGAGCATTTTCAGACTCGTATTTGGGAAAGTCTTGAACTTCACAATGCATCACCATCTGAACTTAAGATCTATATACAAAAGAAACTGATGAAAAACAACTGTTTTGATGTTGCGAACATGTTTGATAATAAAAATGTCAAGTGTATTCATAAGATCACATCCGGTAATTATAGAGATACGAATAAACTCTTAGACTCACTATTTAGTCTATATGACTGGTATGAAGAGAATCAACCGACTAAAATAAATTATAGTAATATATCAACAAAGTTTATAGAGATGGCAGCCATACGAACAGGGTTTATCAATGCTTAATGTCCATGATCTTGAGCGCCGATGGCTCAAGTATAAGATCAAAAGTTATCTACCTCACTTTTTCATTTTTATTGCTGTTGTAGTTGCCGTAGCAATTTCCACAGTCTATCTTTCATCACGCAAAGATGCAGAAATGAAAGAATCAACTGTTCTTATAAAAGAGAAGGTTGAACCTACAACATTTGAAAACTCATCGATTACTAATGTACATGAAAAAGCCGCTCCAAAAATCAATGTACTTCAAAACACTATTGAGCGCCCCTTAGAGCAGTCAAACAACTTAGTTCTGGAGCCTTCCTTACATTTTATGGACAATATTGAAGAAGGTTTAAATCCTTACGTTGAAGTCGAAAATGTACAAGAAGTGCCAACCAAGCAAATCACTAATAATGTTAATACCGTTGTTCAGCAAACTGAAAATGTCAAAAGTGTTGAGATTGAAGCCCCAGTTGAAGAAAAAAAGCAGATGCTTACTATCACAAAAAATGAAGATGAGTCTGATATCAAAGATGTTATACGCCGTTTTAAGCAAAATAAAAACCCTGCATTAAGTCTCTTTATTGCTAAACGCTATTATGAGATTGGTCAATATCAAAACTCTTATAATTATGCACTTATGACAAATGAGATTGATAAATCAATTGATGCAAGTTGGATCATATTTTCTAAATCATTGGTAAAACTTGGACAAAAAGAACTTGCTATTCTTACACTTAAGTCCTATCTGAAGACAACAAAATCAACTCAAGCTGAGATACTTCTAAGAAAAATCGAATCAGGAGATTTTAAATGAAAAGTCTCCTTCTATTTTTCTTTTTCCTTGCTCTTACCCATGCTGACATCAAAGTCTCTTTATATCATCTCTACCAAGATAAACAGTATGAGGAAGCCTGCCAAGAAGGACTTAAAGTCTTTAATAAGTACAGACAGGATGAGGAGTTTGTGTCTTTATATGCTTTTTCTTGTCTTAATGCTGATCAAGTCGATCGCCTTGCTGTTCCGATCATTATCCTTAAAGATTCGGAAGAGTCTCGTAGCAATGCAGCCTATTTTTCAGTGATTTTGATGCAAAAAAAGCTTCTGTATCATTCCCTGATTGATGGATATAGACTTCAAGAACTTAAGCTTCCAAAGACAAGCCATGTGCTTTCGAGTGTATATGAGCTTTACGCAAAAAGCGATACTAGTCGTAAACGCAGCCATTACACATTAGTTGATGAGAATAATGATAAGATTACTTACAAGCTATACATACAAAACAGTAATAAAACTAAAAAGATGGTTATAGAAGAATTTTATGATACAATAATGACACATAGGCATGTATATTGGTAGGAGAACTTCACTTGGATCGAATCACACAGGACCTTTTGGCGAAAAACCACATTTCTAACCAACAAATTGAGCGCTTAGTCTCAAGAGGTGTTAAACCAGAAGATCTGCTTGAGACATTAACACGTGTGGGGGCCGTCTCTGCTAATTTTGTTAAACGCTTTATTGTCGAGCAAATACGTCTCGGCCGATATGAGTTGGGCATAATACACCAATATTCATTTTTATCCGAGCATGAAGTATTACAGCATCTTGCTGAAGTCATGAATTATCCCTTTATTGACCTTGACTCTGTGGATCTTGACTACCGATTGGCTGAGAAAGCTCCTTTTAGTCAACTCAAACGTGCAGTTGCAATCCCTATCTCACAGAACGATCTACATATCACTGTAGTCTTTTCTGACCCCTTGGATGTCAATGCCCAGGAGATGCTGCAAAGGATTTACCCACGGAAACCTTTGACCATAGCTGTAGCGACAAGTAAACAGATCGAAGCCTATTTGACAAAGATGGAGATCAAAGACAGTGTCAAAGAGCTTGTAACAAATATCCGTAATGAGCTAAACTCAATTGGAAGTGCTGAAGAGCAGCAAGAAGCATCATCAATATTACAACTCATCGATGTTGTACTGAAACAGACTATTCGTTCTCGTTCATCTGATATTCATATTGAGCCAACCGAAAAAAACTGTGTTGTACGCGGTCGTATAGATGGTTCTCTCACTGAAATATTCATCTTTGACAAAGACATCTATCCACCTATGGCATCTCGTCTTAAACTGCTCGCAAACTTGGACATAGCTGAAAAGCGAAAGCCGCAAGATGGACGTTTTTCTGCTAATGTGGGAGAGAGAGAATATGATTTTCGTATCTCTACTCTTCCAATTCTTTACGGTGAATCAATCGTTATGCGTGTCCTAGACAAGACAAAGGCATTGGTCAAACTAGAAGAGGCGGGTATGGATCAGGCAAGCTATCAAAAACTCCATACTGCCTTGCAAAGTCCTTATGGTGTTATTTTGGTTACAGGGCCTACCGGTTCTGGAAAGACAACGACACTCTACGGTGCACTCAATGAGCTGCGTAGTGTAACTGAAAAAGTAATTACGGTCGAAGACCCTGTTGAATATAGGATGAACCTTATCCAACAGGTACAGGTCAATCCGAAGGTAGGTTTGTCTTTTGCTGATGCTCTTCGTTCTATTCTTCGTCAAGACCCTGACAAGATCATGATCGGGGAAATACGTGACCATGAGACTTTGGAAATCGCTATTAAAGCGGCATTGACAGGTCACCTTGTTATTTCTACTTTACACACCAATGATGCTATCAGTGCCATTCCAAGAATGGTCGATATGGGTATTCAGCCTTATCTTATCAGTGGTGCAGTTGTTGCAATACAGGCACAGCGTCTAGTTCGTAAGATATGTAAGCACTGTGCAGAAGATGCGAATCTTCCTGCAAACCTTTTGGAAGAGTATAAAGAGTTTATACCGCCACATGCTACATTTAAGATAGGAAAAGGATGTCGTGAATGTTCAGGAACAGGGTATCAAGGCCGTGAAATGATCTGTGAGGTCCTTCCTATTTCAGAAGAACTCTCCAGTATGATCGCAAAAGAGTCTTCAAAGAACGATATGATGGAACAAGCTATTAAAGAAGGTTTCCAAAATATGTTTGCTAACGGTGTTTTAAAAGCAGCCGAAGGTGTTACGACATTTGATGAAATTTTAAGGGTGGCAAAACAATGAAATATTTCTTAGTTACAGTAATTAATAGAGGTAAACGTGAAGCGCATGGCATTCATGCAGAAACAAAAAAAGAAGCACATTACCTTGCAAATGTTAAGTTTTCTGGTGTCATTCTTAAAGTTGTTGAGAGCACACCCCCTTTAGACGAACAGTTTAAAGCCTTTAAAGAAAATATAACCAAAAACTTTAAAAAGAAAAAGATCAAACAAGACAGCCTTATTGCTGCAGTCCGTCAGATGGCCGTTATGACCAATGCCGGTATTTCTATACATGATACACTCAAAGAGATCGCGGACTCGACTGAGGACCAGCGACTTGAACAAGTATTGCACCAAGTTGCTGAAGATATCAACTCCGGTCTTAGTATGTCCCAATCTGTCGGTAACTTCAGGTATGAGTTTGGAAATCTTACCCTGGCAATGATCCAGTTGGGTGAAAAGACGGGTAACATGGCTGAAGCACTGTATGATTTGGCTAATATGTTAGAAGAGATACGCCGAAACTTTATCAAGTTTAAAAAAGCCATGGCATATCCACGAAATGTCATGATCGCGATGGTCGTTGCTTTTACCATTCTTATCTCCTATGTTGTACCTGAATTTAAAGCAATATTTGAAGAACTAGGTGCTGAACTGCCATTACCTACTCAAATACTGCTTGCTTTAGAAGTCGCTGTTAATCAATACGGCGGATATCTTTTAGGTACGATCGTTATCTTCTTTATTTCAGCAAGGTTTGCTATTAATCATTACACGCACATCCGTTATAAATTCCATCAAATGCTTCTAAGAACGATATTGATAAAGAAGCTTATTCATTACGGAACACTTAACCGATTCATGCTGGTATTTTCTGCTCTTGTACATGCTGGTATTCCCATTGCCGATGCGCTTGAAGCAGCTATTGATATGATCGACAACCTCCCTTTGAAGGATAAACTGCAAACAGTTAGAGGTGCCGTCGAAAAAGGTAATTCACTTAATCAAGGTCTCAAAGACACTGAACTATTTGAGAATATGATCATTCAGATGATTGCAGCCGGTGAATCGAGTGGTCAACTTGATGCGATGATGGAAAAGGTCACTGAATATTACAAGATGAAGTTTGATGCAATAATCGACGGTCTTTCTGAGGCGATTGAGCCAATCATTCTTTTCTTTATTGCTGGTATGGTACTTTTATTGGCATTGGGAATTTTCTTGCCTATGTGGGATATGGGAAAAGCCGTACAAAACTAGAAGTAGGAAAGAAGCTATTCTTTTTCCGCTTCTTTTTCTACCATCATCGTATAATTCTCATCTTTCTTCAGCAGGCCTGCCTCATACAAAAACTGAGATGGCAAAAAATCTATCTTTTTTATCTTATCGTTCTTTGCAAGACTTAGATATAAGATATCTTTGGCTCTGGTCACAGCCACATAAAAAAGACGGCGCTCTTCATCGATACCACCCCCGCCTTTGTTCATAAGCTTTCTGTTTGGAAAACGCCCATCCATCAGATCGATGACATAGACTTCTTTATACTCAAGGCCTTTGCTGGCATGGACACTCAGAAGGTTGACCCCTTCCCCTTTAGTAAGATCCTGTGAACCCAAGACCATAGCATTGATGTAACGTTCATGTTCCTGATAAGGCTTGGCAAGATCGTATAATAATGACCCTTTTCTTCGTATCCTCTCAAGTGATTCATTTTTCAGTTTTTCATCAATAGAACCGTCTTTAAGCTGAGCCCGTCTGGAGGCGAGCTGATCGATGATCGTATTGTAAAACTTGGATGCTCTTATCTTCTCTATCATAGAAGCCGGTTGCGTGATACGTTTCAATGCCTTGCTAAGCGTATAGAATTCATAAAGGAACTCGGCACTTTCTTTCGTAAACTTTGGATGTTTCAGTACCGGATTGGCTAAAAAGTTCTCTTCAAATCCCAAAGACATAAACTTAGCGACAGAACCCAGTTCGATGAAGTCATCAAAAAGACCGAGCTGATGGTTTTGCTGCCGCTTTTCAAAGGGATTACGCATCCCTTTATCCGGATGGAACAGTCCTTCAAACAAAGATCCATGCCCTAGTTTGTTCAAGGATACAAAGAGTTCTTTGGCGATAGCACTTCCTATCCCTTTGGCATATTCAAACAAATGT